>NZ_JASCOO010000031.1:0-42294 GCF_029959485.1 Stenotrophomonas sp. PS02301 | reverse complement strand
TGGGCCTCCACCGGGGGGGCCGGGTCCGCCCCCCCGCGCCCCGCCCCGCCGCCCCGGGGCGCCCCGCGACCCCACACCGCATTGAAAGGAAGCAACGCCGTGAATCGAGTCTATCGCCTGGTTTTCAACCGTACCCTGGGTGTCATGCAGGTCGCCTCCGAACTGGTGACCGCACCCCGCGGGGGCTGCGATGCGCGCGGCGGCAACACGATGGCCACGCTGCGGCCGATGAGCTTCGCGCTGTGGCTGGTGCTCGGCTGGGTGGGCCTGGTGCAGCCGCTGTCGGCGCAGCAGGTGCCCGATGCCGGCCGCATCATCGCCGACCCCGGCGCACCGGCCCAGCAGCGGCCCACGGTGGTGACCTCGGCCAACGGCACGCCGCAGGTCAACATCACCACGCCCAGCGCGGCCGGTGTCTCGCGCAACCAGTACCAGCAGCTCGATGTCGGCCGCCAGGGCGTCATCCTCAACAATTCGCGCACGGACGTGCAGACGCAGATCGGTGGCTGGGTGCAGGGCAATCCCTGGCTGGCCACCGGCACCGCGCGCGTCATCCTCAATGAGGTCAACGGCAGCAACCCCAGCCATCTCAACGGGTATGTCGAAGTGGCCGGGGCCCGGGCCCAGGTGGTCATCGCCAACCCGGCCGGCATCCAGATCGATGGCGCCGGCTTCCTCAATGCGAGCCGGGTCACCCTGACCACCGGCACGCCCATCCTCAACAACGGCGCGCTGGAAGGCTACCGGGTCCAGGGCGGCGCGATCCGCGTGTCCGGTGCGGGCCTGGATGCCAGCCTGACCGACTACACCGACATCATCACCCGCTCGCTGCAGGTCAACGCCGGTATCTGGGCCAACCAGCTGCAGGCCAGCCTGGGCACCAACGTGGTCAGTGCCGACCACAGCAGCGTGACCGCCCAGGTCCCCACCGGCGGTGCGCCGGCCTTCGCGCTGGATGTCGGCGCGCTCGGGGGCATGTATGCCAACCGCATCTGGCTGGTCGGCAACGAGCATGGCGTCGGCATGAGCAACGCCGGCAAGATCGGCGCGCAGGCCGGCGAACTGGTGGTCACCGCCGATGGCCGGCTGGAGAACACCGGTGCGCTGCACGCGCAGCAGGACACCCGGATCACCGCCGCCGGCGGCGTGGCCAATGCGGGCACGCTCAGCGCCGAGCGCGAACTGCGCGTGGAGACGCCCGCCGATCTGGACAACAGCGGCGGCACCCTCAATGCCCGCCGCATCGAGGTGAACGCCGATGCGCTGCGCAACCGCGGCGGCAGTATCGAGCAGGTGGGCAGCCAGACGCTGCAGTTGAGCGGCGCGGACATCAGCAACGAGCAGGGCCGGATCGGCACGGTGGCCAGCACCTCGCCGGGGCAGGAAACCGGCGGCGGCACTACCGGACAGCCCGGCAGCGGCGGTACGCCAGGCACCGGCACGCCCACGCCGGGCCAGGGCGGCACCGGCGGTACCACGCCGCCCACGCCCACCGCCCCGCTGGCGGCAGGCACGCTCAACATCGCCACCTCGCTGAACAACGACGGTGGTGCCATCGATGCCACCGGCATCCTCCAGCTGAGCGCCCGCAACAGCCTGGACAACAGCCGCGGCACGCTGGGGGTACAGACCCTGCAGGTGGAGGGCGAAGCGCTGCGCAATGTCGGCGGCCGGCTGGAGGTGCAGGGGGCGGCCTCGGCCCAGGTGCAGACGCTGGACAACAGCGGCGGCCACCTGGCGCTGGCGCAGACCTTCCAGCTGCAGGCACAGTCGCTGTTCAACCGCGGCGGCACCCTCGCGCACGGTGGCAGCGCGGCCACCACCTGGTCCATCGGCACGCTGGACAACAGCGACGGCAGCCTGGCCAGCAACGCCACCACCTTCGGCCTGGACCTGGGCCATCTGATCAACACCCGCGGCAGCCTCAGCCATGCGGGCAGCCACGGGCTGCAGCTGCGCGCTGATCGCCTGGACGGTGTGCAGGGCACCATCGCCACCGCCGGCGACATCGCCCTGCAGCTGGGCAGTGCCGACCACCGCAAGGCGCAGTTGATCGCCAACCAGGTGAGCCTGACCGCCGGCGACGTCGACAACCGCGGCGGGCGGGTGCTGTCCACCGGGCAGCGGGCCAGCACGCTCACCGTGCAGGGCACGCTGGACAACGGCGATGGCGGCACCCTGGCCAGCAATGGCGATCTGCAGATCACCGCAGCGCAGTTGGGCAATGCCGGCGGCACCGTGCAGCAGGCCGGCACCGGCAGCCTGCGTATCGATGCGGTCAACCTGCAGGGCCAGGGCGGCACCGTGTTCAGCAATGGCAGCTTGGTGGTACAGGGCGACACCACCAACCTGCGCGATGGCACCACCTCCGCGCAGCGCATCGTGATCACCACCGGCGATCTGATCACTGCCGGTGGCACGCTCACCTCGGCCGGCACCGAGGTACTGGACCTGCAGGTGGCCCGCACCCTGGACAACACCGGGGGCACGCTGGGCAGCAACGGCGCGCTGGCCATCGACAGCACCACCTTGATCAACACCGGCGGCAAGCTGATCGCCGCGGGCACCGGGCAGACCACGCTGCACGCCAGCGAGGCCCTGCACAACCAGGGCGGCACGCTCTCCAGCAATGGCGACCTGCGCATTGATGCCGGCCGTCTGCTCAATGGCGGCGGCAGCATCGATCATGCCGGCAACGGCGCGCTGCAGATCACCACGGCCACCCTGAGCGGCGGCGAAGGCAACATCGCCAGCAACGGCCTGCTGCAGTTGCAGGCGCAGACAGTGGACCTGCACAAGGCCACGACCCGCGGCCGCGAGGTCGACATCCGTGCCGGCGCGCTGGACAACACCGGCGGCACCCTGCTCTCGCTGGGCGAGCAGGCCATGCAGCTGCGCATCCGTGGCAGCCTGGTCAATGACGGCGGCACCCTGACCGCCAACGGCGCGCAGCAGATCGAGGCGGGCGCGCTGTCCAACCGGGCCGGCGCGCTGAACGCGGCCGGCACCGCCGATACCCGCCTGATCGTGGCCGGCACGCTGGACAACACCGGTGGCACCGTGGCCAGCAATGCAGGCGCACTGCAGCTGCAGGCAGGTGCCCTGGTCAATGCCGATGGCACGATCAGCCATGCCGGTCAGAACGGGCTGTCCATCACCACCGGCCGGCTGGACGGTCAGCGTGGCCGCATCGGCACCGCCGGTGCGCTGGAGCTCAGCGCCGGAGCCGTCGACCATCGCGGCGCGTCCGTGGCCGCCGAGCAGCTGGACATCACCGCGCAGTCGCTGGACAACCGCGGTGGCAGCATCATCGCCACCGGCACCGCCGCCAACACGCTGCAGGTCACCGATACGCTGGACAACGGCGATGGCGGCACCCTGGCCAGCAATGGCGATCTATCCATCAGCGCCAACACCCTCGGCAACGCCGGCGGCACGATCCAGCAGGCCGGCACCGGCACCCTGGCCATCAAGGTGGACACGCTCAACGGCCACGCCGGCACGCTGCTCAGCAACGGCGCGCTCGACCTGCAGGGCGACACGCTGGATCTGCGCAATGGCACCACCTCGGCACAGCAGATCCGCATCGACAGCGAGCGCCTGATCACCGCCGGTGGTCAGCTCAGCGCACTGGGCACCCAGGCACTGCAGGTGCAGGCACGCAACCTGCTGGACAACAGTGGCGGCACCCTCGGCAGCAACGGCGCGGTGGACATCAGCGCCGGCCGCTTCATCAATGACCACGGCAAGCTCATCGCCGCTGGCGAGGCCGCCTCGCAGGTGCGCGTGGCCCAGCTGCTGGACAATACCGGCGGCGCGATCTCCGGCAATGGCGATCTGCGGATCGAGGCCGAGGTGCTGCGCAATGCCGATGGCACCCTGGTCGCGGCCGATGCGCTGCACCTGCAGGGCGAAACGCTGGACCTGCGCGATGGTGCGGTGGGCGCCACGCAGATCACCGTGCAGGCCGGCAGCCTGGACAACACCGGTGGCACGCTCAGCGCCACCGGCACGGCGGACATGCACCTGCAGGTGCGCGAGCAGCTGACCAACGATACCGGCACGATCGCCGCCAACGGTGCCCAGCGCATCGAGGCCGGCGCGCTGTCCAACCGGGGTGGCACGTTGAGCTCGGCTGGCACCGGCAACAGCCAGATCCACGTGACCGGTCAGCTGGACAACAGCAAGGGCGTGATCGCCAGCAACGCCGCTGCACTGGAGGTGGCATCGGGCAGCCTGCGCAACATCGACGGCACCCTCAGCCATGCCGGCACCCAGGGGCTGACCCTGAGCACCGGGCAGTTGCTGGGCCAGGACGGCCACATCGTCACCGCCGGCGGCCTCACGCTCACCGCGGGCGAGGTGGACCACCGCGGCGCGACCCTGCAGGCCACGCAGATCGCGCTGGCGGCACAGGCGTTCGACAACCGCGGCGGGCAACTCGTGGCCACGGGTACCCAGGCCAACCACATCGACGTGGCCGGCGCCCTGGACAACGGTGACGATGGCCTGGTCGCCAGCAATGGCGACCTGACCCTCAACGCAGCGCTGCTCGGCAATGCCGGCGGTACCGTGCAGCAGGCCGGCAATGGCCTGCTGGCGATCAACGCCGCCACCCTCAACGGTGCTGGCGGCACCCTTCTCAGCAACGGCACGCTGCACGTGCAGGGCGACACCACCGACCTGCGCGCTGGCACCACCTCGGCCCAGCGCATCCGCATCGAGACCGGCGATCTCACCACTGCTGGCGGCACGCTCACCGCCACCAGCACCGATGCACTGGTACTGCAGGCCCGCGAGCGGCTGGACAACACCGGCGGCACCGTGGCGACCAATGGTGCGCTGGGTCTGCGCGCCTCCACCCTGCTCAACACCGGTGGCAACCTGCAGGCCGCAGGGGCCGCCGCGAGCCAGCTGAGCATCGGCCAGGCGCTGCAGAACCGCGGTGGCAAGATCCTCACCAGCGGCGATCTCGACGTCACCGCGGCCAGCCTGGACAACCAGGGCGGCACGGTCCACAGCGCCACCGACCTGAGCGTGGGCGTGGATGGCCTGCTGGACAACAGCAACACCGGCCTGATCGCCAGTGGCGGCGATGCGCAGCTGCGCGCGGGCACGCTGGACAACCGCAGCGGCAGCATCGAACAGGCCGGCGAGGGCCAGCTGCAGATCGATACCGGCACGCTGCAGGGCGCCGGTGGCCGCATCATCAGCAACGGCGCGTTGACCCTGCAGGGCGAAGCACTGGATATCCGCGGTGGTACCACCGCAGCACGCCAGGTCACGGTGACCGCCGGCCGCCTGGACAACGCCGGTGGCACGCTCAGCAGCACCGGCGAGCAGACCATGGTCCTGCAGGTGCGCGACGCGTTGGGCAACGATGGCGGCACCATCGCCGCCAACGGTGCGCAGCAGATCAACACCGGTACGCTGTCCAACGTTGCCGGTACGCTGAGTTCGGCCGGGACCGCAGATACCCACATCGAGGTGGTCGGCCAGTTCGACAACACCCGCGGCACGTTGGCCAGCAACGGCGGCGCCCTGACGGTGCAGACCGGCAGCCTGGTCAATGACACCGGCCGCATCCACCATGCGGGCCAGAATGGCCTCACCCTGCAGGCCGGCAGCCTGCAGGGCCAGAAGGGCAGCATCGCCACCGCCGGCACACTGACCCTGCGCGCGGACGCGATCGATCACCGCGACGCCACCCTCAGCGCCGGCCAGCTGGACATCATCGCGACCGCCCTCGACAACCGCGGCGGCACCGTGCTCTCCACCGGCACCCAGGCCAACACGGTGCGGGTGGATGGCACGTTGGACAACGGCGACGACGGTACCCTGGCCAGCAATGGCGACCTGCAGATCACCGCAGCCACCCTCGGCAACGCCGGCGGCACCGTGCAGCAGGCCGGCACCGGCACGCTGAGCATCACCGCGGCGACCCTCAATGGCCACGGCGGTACGCTGGTCAGCAATGGCGCGCTGGCGCTCAGCGGCGACACCACCGATCTGCGCAACGGCACCACCTCGGCGCAGCAGATCCGCATCGACACCGGTGATCTGACCACCGCCGGCGGCAACCTCGTCGCCACCGGCACGGGGCCGCTGGCGCTGAACGTGCGCAACCGCCTGGACAACACCGGCGGCACCTTGGCCAGCAATGGCACGGTGGATCTGCGCGCGGCCACTCTCATCAACAACCAGGGCACGCTGCAGGCGGCTGGCGCGGGCAGCAACCAGCTGCAGCTTGGCCAGGCGCTGGAGAACCGCGGCGGGCGCATTCTCGCCACCGGCGCGACCGTCATCGGTGCGGCCAGCGTAGACAACCGCGGCGGCACCCTGCAGACCGGCGGGGCGTTGACCATCGGCGTGGACGGGCGGCTGGACAACAGCGGCCAGGGTGTCATCGCCAGCGGCGGCGATGCGCACCTCACCGCCGCCACCCTGGACAACCAGACCGGCAGCATCGAGCACGCCGGTGAAGGCACGCTCGCCATCGAGGTGACCGACCTGCACGGTGCGGGTGGCCGCATCGTCGGCAACGGGGCACTGCAACTGAAGGGCGATACGCTCGATCTCAGTGGCGCCACCACCGGCGCGCGTCAGGTCACGGTGACCGCGGGCAGCCTGGACACCAGCAAGGGCACGCTCACCTCCACTGGCACGCAGGCCATGACCCTGCAGGTGGACAGGGCGCTCACCAACAACGGCGGCACCATCGCCGCCAATGGCGCCCAGCAGATCACGGCCGGTTCGCTGTCCAACATCGACGGCACGCTGAGCGCGGCCGGCGCCGGCGATACCCGCATCAACGTGCTCGGCACGTTCGACAACACCCGCGGCGATGTGGCCAGCAATGGCCGCCA
Source organism: Stenotrophomonas sp. PS02301 (assembly GCF_029959485.1). Classification (NCBI taxonomy): domain Bacteria; kingdom Pseudomonadati; phylum Pseudomonadota; class Gammaproteobacteria; order Lysobacterales; family Lysobacteraceae; genus Stenotrophomonas; species Stenotrophomonas sp. PS02301. The sequence goes on along the minus strand of NZ_JASCOO010000031.1, from coordinate 35,428 downwards.
GCTGCAGATCGATGCCGCGCGCCTGATCAATGAGGAAGGCACCCTCAGCCACGGCGGCACCCAGTCGCTGACCCTGACGGTCGGCCAGCTCGACGGCGCGAAGGGCACCATCGTCAGCGCAGGCGCACTGGCGCTGCAGGCCGGTGCGGTGGACCACCGCGGTGCCACCCTCAACGCAACCCAGCTGACCGTCCAGGCCGAGTCCTTCAACAACCAGGGCGGCACCGTGCTGGCCACGGGCGGGCAGGCCAGCAGCCTGGACGTCAGCGGCGTGCTCGACAATGGCAACGGCGGCACGTTGGCCAGCAATGGCGACCTGCAGATCACCGCGGCCACCCTCGGCAATGCCGGCGGCACCGTGCAGCAGGCGGGCACCGGCACGCTGGCGATCAACGCTCACACCCTCAACGGCCAAGGCGGCAAGCTGCTCAGCAATGGCAGCCTGGCGCTGATCGGTGAGAACACCGACCTGCGCGATGGCACTACCGCCGCGCAGCGCATCCGTATCGAGACCGGGGAACTGGTCACCGCAGGCGGCACGCTCACCGCCACCGGCACCGACGTGCTGGCGCTGAACGTGCGCGGCCGGCTGGACAACACCGCCGGCACCCTCGCCAGCAATGGCACGCTGGATCTGCGCGCCGCGCAGCTGCTCAACAACCAGGGCACCGTGCAGGCGGCCGGGGCGGGGAGCAATCAGCTGGCCCTCGGCGGTGCACTGGAGAACCGCAGCGGTCGCATCCTGACCACCGGCAACGCCACGGTCACCGCGGCCAGCGTGGACAACCGCGGTGGCACCCTGCACAGCGATGGCAGCTCCACCCTGACGGTCACCGTCGATGGCCTGCTCGACAACAGCGCGCAGGGTACGGTGTCGTCGGGTGGCAACGCGCACATCACCACGCAGTCCCTCAACAATGAAGCGGGCACCCTGGCCGCCGGCGCCGCGTTGCAGCTCGATTCGGCCACGCAGGTACGCAACACCGCCGGCCTGATCCAGGCCGGTACCGATCTGCGCGCGACCAGCAACGGCATCGACAACCACAGCGGCCGGATCATCGCCGGCACGGTGGATCTGGATACGCGCGGCTACACCCTGGATAACCGCGCAGGCACCGTGGCCAGCCTCACCGGCGGCGCCGCGCTGCGCACCGGCCTGCTGGACAACAGTGGTGGGCTGCTGCAGTCCGCCGGCAACCTGCACATCAACACGGCCGGCCAGGCGCTGATCAATACGAACGCCAACGGCAACGGCATCAACAGCAGCGGTACGCTGGAGATCCACAGCGGTGCGTTCGACAACCGCGCCGGTGCGGTATTCGGCCAGGGCGCGATCACCGTCAATGCCAGCAGCGTCGACAACACGGCCGGCGGCGCGCTGGTGGGCGCAACCGACCTGACCCTGCGTGCGCAATCGGTGGCCAACGCCGGCGGCAAGATCACGGTGGGTCGCAATGCGGACATCGTCCTGCCCGGCGCGCTGGACAACCGCGGGGGCCTGGTGGCCGCCGGTGGCACGCTCGCCCTGCAGGCGGGCAACATCGATAACCGATACACCCTGAGTGCGCCCACTGGCCCGGCACTGGGCTTGCAGGGCAAGCACCTGCAGCTGGGCACCGGCAGCCTGGACAACCAGCAGGGCCAGATCCTGGCCGACACCCTGGTGGTGCAGGTGGCCGGGCAGCTGAACAACACCGGCGGCCAGATATCCGCGTCTGAAACCTCTGACATCCGCGCCGACAGCATCGCCAACGCCGGCGGTTCACTGGTGGCCGGCAGCAACCAGATCGTGCGCACGCGTGAGATCACCGGTGACGGCAAGCTGCTCTCGCAAGGTGACATGACCCTGGAGCTGGGCCAGAGCCACACCAACACCGGCGAACTCGCCGCCAACGGCACGCTCACCCTCGCCATCCAGGGCAACCTGGACAACCTGGGCAAGCTGCAGGGCGCCGGGGTGAACATCAGCGCCGGCAACATCCACAACGCCGCTTCCGGCGAGATCAGCAGCGTCGGCCTGACCCGGCTGGTGGCCAGCGGTGAGCTGCTCAACCGCGGCCTGCTGGACGGGCGCATCACCCACATCGACGCCGGCACGCTGAACAACATCGGCACCGGCCGCATCTACGGCGACCACATCGCCATCCAGGCCGGCACCCTCAACAACCTGGCCGAAAACGTGGGCGGCGCCCAGCGTTCGGCCACCATCGCCGCACGCCAGCGTCTGGACCTCGGCGTGGGCGTGCTGAACAACCGCGGCCAAAGCCTGATCTTCAGCGATGGCGATGCGGCCATCGGCGGGGCGCTCAACGGGCTGACGGCCGTGGGCAGCGCGCAGCGCATCGACAACCTCAGCTCCACCATCGAGATCGCCGGCAACCTGGACATGTCCGCGCTGGCGGTGAACAACATCCGCGAAAACGTGGTGGTGCAGCAGCAGACCATCCAGCATGGGCCGGTCACGCTCACCCAGCCGGGTTGGTTCAAGAACGGCAACAACACCGCCGGGAATCTGCGCGACACCTCCAACTTCCAGCCCTACGAGGTCTATTACCTCAATCCGGCCGACATCCTGGAAGACACCGCGTACATCACGCCCGACGGCCAGCAGATCCGCCGCGCGGTGGTCCGGCTGACGGCCAGCACCAGCGCCTACTACTTCGCGCGCGGTGGCCTGGACGGCGAGCGCGGCGAGCGCTCGCGCCTGCCCGCGCAGGATGGCACGGTGGTCATCTACTACGTCAGCCGTGCGGACAGCCGCAACAATCCGGACCAGCTGGGCGCCGGGGCCGAAGATCCGTTCCGCGATCTCTCCTTGATGCCGCCGGGAAACCGGCAGTTCCGTTACGACTCGGACACCCTGGCCTACAACAACGCCTACGGCACCTGCACCACCACCTGCGTGCAGTTGATCACCTACCCGGACTACGACAATCCGGAGGCGATGCTGATCAACATGCAGCGCCACACCAGCAACACCAGTGGCAACGAGAAGACCCGCGTCGCCACCCGTACCACCACCGAAGACGTGGTGGTCTCCGCCGGTGCCGATGCGGTGATCAATGCCGGTGGCCACATGCGCATCGCCACCGATGCATTGCGCAACGAGTACGCCAGCATCGCAGCCGGTGGCAACCTGGCCGTGGTCGGGTTGAACGTGGGTGAATCCTCGATCATCAACACCGCCAAGACGCTGTTCCGCACACATAGCTTCAGCAATGTCTCCATCACCTATGGCGGCTCGCGCAGCCAGTGGAATGCCGCGCCGATCTCCGAGCAGCTCGGCGTGCTCGGTGCGGGCATCACCGCCGGCGGCAAGCTGAGCATCGATGTCGGCAACCTGCGCAACGAGAACACCGGCCGTGACGCGCCGAACGTGCGCGATGGCGACAGCATGGCCAACCTCAACACTGGTGGGCCGGGCGCAGGCTCGGTCGGCCCGGGCGCAGGCGCGGTGCAGGGACCAGGGCAGAGCAGCGGCCAGGGCGCCGGCCCGGTGAACGCACAGGGGCCGACGGCGGCCGGCGCGGCGCACGGTCAAACCGGCAGTGCGGCACAGGGGCCGGGGCACGCCGGTGGCCATATCGCCGATGGCGCGCACGCCCAAGGACCGTCTGCGGCCGGTGCCGCACAGGGCGCGGCAGGCCAGGGCCTGCAGGGTGCCGACCGTACCAGCGGCCAGCTGGCCGATGCCGCCAACGCGCAGGGGCCAAGCCAGGTCGGCTCGGCGGGCCCGGGCACGGGCACCGTGCAGGACATCGTGGCCGGGCAGGCAGCACAGGCCACGGCCACCGGCCCGGGGGCCGTGCAGGCCGGTAGCCACGCCGGCAGCGGTGGCAATGCCGCACTGGCCAACAAGCAGGCCGTCGCCGCCGCCGGCAATGACCCGCACGTGGTGGTCACCACCACGCCCAATGCCAGTGCACCCAGCGCCAGCCTGTTCAACGTGGATGCCAACCGCGGCAGCTACCTTGTGGAAACCGACCCGCGCTTTGCCAGCTACCGCAGCTGGCTCAGCTCGGACTACCTGCTGCAGCGCGCCGGCTATGAGCCCTCGCAGACGCAGAAGCGCCTGGGTGACGGTTTCTACGAACAGAAGCTGGTGCGCGAACAGATCGGCGAACTCACCGGCCGCCGCTTCCTCGATGGCCATGCCAGCGACGAAGACCAGTACCGCGCGCTGCTGGAGGCCGGTGCCACCGTCGCCAGTGCGTGGAGCCTGCGCCCCGGCGTGGCGCTGACCGCCGAGCAGATGGCCCGTCTCACCAGCGACATCGTCTGGCTGGTGGAGCAGGACGTCACCCTGGCCGACGGCACCACCGTGCGCGCGCTGGTGCCGCAGGTGTACCTGCGGGTGATGCCGGGCGATCTGGATACCAACGGTGCGCTGCTGGCCGGTGCCGACATCGACATCAAGCTGCGCGGCGACCTGGTCAACAGCGGCGCCATCGCCGGGCGCCAGCTGGTGAGCATCGATGCCGGCAACATCCGCAACGTCAGCGGTGGGCAGATCAGCGGCCAGCAGGTCGGCCTGCAGGCCACCCACGACATCGACATCATCGGCAGCACGGTCACCGCCACCGATGCACTGGGGCTCAAGGCCGGTGGCAACATCACCGTCGCCTCGACCACGCGCGAGTGGCGCGACAACGGCGACCTGCTGGTGCAGCAGACCACCACGCTGGACCGCGTAGCCGGGCTGTACGTGACCAACAAGGACGGCGCCGGCGTGCTCAGCGTCAACGCCGGTGGCAACGTGGAGCTGCGGGCCGCGCAGCTGGCCAACGCCGGGACCGACGGCCTGACCGCCATCGTGGCCGGTGGCGACCTCAGCCTTACCTCGGTGGCCGAGCAGAGCAGCGTTTCGCTCACCCATGACGCCCGCAACTTCAACAGCCAGAGCCAGTTGATCAACATCGGCACCACCATCCGCGGTGCCGGCGATGTGGTGCTCAAGGCCGGCAACGATCTGAACCTGACCGCTGCCAACGTCTCGGCCGCCAACGCACTGGTGGCCCAGGCAGGGCGCGATATCAACAGCGTTGCCGTGGTGGACACGCGCACGTTCGACAGCGGTGCCAAGAGCAAGAACGGCTCGCGCGAGGTCACTGCCGCCGATGGCTGGGTGCTGGGCAACCAGCTCACCGGTGGCGAAGGCGTTGCCCTGCAGGCCGGCCGCGACCTCACCCTGCAGGCCACCACGGTGGACAGCAGCGACGGCGGCGTGCTGCTCTCGGCCGGGCGCAACCTGGCGCTGACCACCGCGCAGGAAACCCACGATCTGGTGGTGGACGAAACCACCCGCAAGAAGAAGACGCTGTCCAGCACCACCACCACTACCCATGACCAGAGCTCGGCCAGCTATGCGGTGGGCAGCACCATCGGTGGCAAGACGGTGGACATGATCGCCGGCAACGATGTGACCATCACCGGCTCCACCGTGCTTGCGGACAACGACCTGCGCATCGCCGCGGCCAACAACATCACCATCGAATCGGCGCAGGACACCTACAGCGAGGCCAGCAGCTTCAGCCAGAAGAAATCCGGCATCACCGGCGGCTTCGGCAATGGCGTGGCGTCGGTGGGGTACAGCAGCTCGCGCAGCAACAATGACAGCGCCACCCAGTCCACCACCCAGGTGGCCTCGGCCGTGGGCTCGATGGACGGCAACGTGCTGATCAATGCCGGCAACCAGCTGACCATCGCGGCCTCCGATGTCGCCGCCGGCAACAACCTCACCCTGGCCGGCAAGGACATCAACCTGATCGCGCGGCAGGACACGCTGGAGACGCAGAGCAGCGCCTCCAGCAAATCCAGTGGCCTCTCGGTGGGGGTGACCTACGATCCCACCAAGGCCTATCGCAGCGCCCGCGATTCCACCACCGACGGCATGGCCGACAGTGGCTCCACCATGGGCAAGATCACCCGCAATGCCGAAGGCGCCGCCTCCGGCCTGCGGGCGGCCACCACCTCCACGGTGATCACCGCGGGCAGCCAGCGCTCCAACAGCAACGAGAGCCACTCCAGCAGCGATGCGCGGGTAAGCCAGCTCAGTGCGGGCGGCGACCTCACCCTGATCGCCAACGGCGGCTCGATCTACAGCCAGGGCGCGCAGATGGCAGCCGAGGGCGATGCCCTGCTGCTGGCCACCAAGGACATCGTGTTCGATGTCGCCCACAACACCGAATCCAGCACCAGCCAGAGCAGCGGCAAGGGCTGGGGCATCGCCAACAACACCAGTGGCCTGCCGTTCGGCACCAACAATTCGCGCAGTGAAGGCAGCGGCAGCAGCGACACCATCACCGGTACCCAGCTGTCGGTGGGCGGTGGGGTGCGCATGGCGACCAGTGAGGGGGATGTCAGTCTCACAGCCGCCAACATCGCGGCCGAGAAGGACGTGAACATCCACGCCGCGGGCGACCTGACCATCCGCAGTGGCCAGGACACGGTGAGCAACACCAACACCTCGCAGAGCAAAGCGATCGGCACGGTGCAGATCTCCGACACCGAGAAGTTCTCCGGCTGGCACCGGCAGGAGCATGACGATGACAGTGCGCAGGTATCGCAGGTGGCCAGCAATGTCGGCAGCCTGGGCGGCAACGTCAACCTGAGCGCTGGCGGCACCTACAGCCAGATTGCCAGCAACGTGGTGTCGGCCAAGGACATCAACATCACCGCCGCGCAGATCGAACTGCTCACCGCCGACGAGGTCGGGCACTCCTCGCAGCGCGATGACGATCTGAAGATCGGCGTGTTCGCGCGGGTGAAGTCGCCCTTCATCGACCTCATCAACAACGTGGATGCGGCCCGGCAGTCCGACGGTCGCCTGTCGTCCATGCAGAACATGGCAGCGGCCGCCAATGCCTACCAGTCGGCCAGTGCGATCGCCAACGCGGCCGGTGCCGGGGGCAGCGGTGCCTTGTTCAATGCCGAGGCCGGTATCGGCTTCAAAACCGCCAACAGCAGCGCGGACAGCAGCAGCGTGGTCTCGCAGGGCTCCACGCTTCAGGCTGGTGGCAACCTCAACCTGACCAGCACCAGCGGTGACATCCATGTGGTGCAGGGCAACCTGAGTGCGGGCAACACGGTGAGCCTGGATTCGGCACGCGACATCCTGCTGGAAGCCGGTAAAGCGCAGCTTGCCGACCGCAGCAAGAGCAGCAACGCTGGCGCGGAAGTGGGCGTGGGTGTCGCGGTAGGCGCGCAGACCGGCGTGTACGTGTATGCCGAAGCCAGCGTGGGCAGCAGCAAGTCCAACGCGGACAGCACCACCTGGCAGAACACCACGCTCACGGGCCAGAACATCTCGCTCAAGGCCGAGGGTGACACCACCCTGCGCGGTGCCACCGCGACGGCCGACCGCATCGATGTAAAGACCGGCGGCACGCTGACCATCGAGTCGCTGCAGGACGTGGCCGAAAGCATGTCCAAGAACAGCCAGGTGGGCGGCCGGGTGCAGGTGTCGTTCGGCACCGCCTGGAGCGCCGACGGCTACGCCAGCGCGGGCAAGTCCAACGGCAGCTATCAGGGCGTTGGCCAGCAGTCGGGCCTGTTCGCCGGCGATGGCGGCTACCACGTCGATGCCGGCCACGTGAACCTGGTGGGCGGTGCGATTGCCAGCACCAACGCCACCCACAGTGAACTGACCGCGCAGACGCTGACCTTCAGCGACCTGCAGAACCAGATGCAGCACAGCACCAGCTCGGGCGGCATCAGCGGTGGCTACGGCGGGCGGGCAGAGAACTGGAAGCCGACCACGGAGGGTGCCACGCCGAACTTCGGTGGCGGCGTGCCGATGAACGAGAAGGGCGGCGACAGCAGCACCACTTACGCCACGCTGACGGAAGGCAACATCGTCATCGGCAGCCAGAAGGTGACCGCCGCCGAGCTGGGCGTGAACACCGATGCCGCCACGGCGCACCGCGCGATTGAGGCGATGCCCAATGCGGAGCTGCAGCTGGCCAATCAGCAGGCGATGGCGAATGCGATGGGCACGGTGATGGCCACCAGCAAGCAGATTGCTGGGGATATCGGCAACCAGGCAATGCGGGACCTGGAGAATTCCTATCTCTCTACCCTATCTGATGAGGAGAAGGATCGCTTCAAGAGCCAGAGCGCGGAAGGCAAGTCCAATGAGCTCGCAGCCAGGTTCCCGTACAGCTACAGCGACGCCGTGGCACAGCAGCAGAAATGGGGCATCGGCAGCCAGAATGGCCGCGCGCTGGAAGCAGTGACTACGCTGCTGGTGAGCGTCGTATCGGGCCAAGGCGGCGGGCAGGTTGCGGCCAATGCATTGGCACCGTATGCAGCTCAGCTGATCGGCGACAAGTTCGATACGAACCACGGCAGTGATCCGAACGCGGCATTGCAGTTGCTGTCACATGCGCTGTTGGGTGCGCTGCTTGCTGAGGCCAATGGTGGTAACGCAGCAAACGGTGCGGGCGCAGCGGCCGGTGGCGAACTGGCGGCGAAGCTGCTGACCGAGGCGCTGTATCCCGGTTACACCGGCGAGCTGAATGATCAGCAGAAGCAGACGATTTTGGCGTTGTCGCAAGCGGTCGGGGCGGTGGCGGGTGGGATTGGCAACGGCGTTGCGGAGGCGGCGCTTGGCACCGGTATTGCGGGCAACTCGGTTGAGCACAACTGGCTAAGCCAAGGCGAATGGGAGCAGTACGAGAAGGCCAAGAAGAACTGTTCTCCGGCCGGCGGCGACAGTTGCGCGACCATGGAACGATTGGAAGCGCTATCAAAACAGCGGGACACAGAGCGGGCTGACTACATCAATGCGGCACGTGAGGCTTTGATTGCAAGCGGATATGAGATCACCCCCAAGGTAATGGCGGCAGTTGATGCGCGCTATTGGGAAAAGCAAGGCGTTGATTTCTACGACGCGCGCTTCTTGGGGAAAAATGTCCAGGCAACCTACAAGGGAGTGATCTGGCAACTCCGGGACGCTATTTCCGAAAATGCCGAGACAATGAATGGAATCATACCTGGCAGCGGAACGAACGCAGCGGTCATCGCGAGCATCATGGATTCTCTTGGCCAGTCTGTGGGTGGATGGACAGGAACCAATCCTGCTAATGGCAAGGAAGTTGTAGGTGTAGAAGCTTGGGATGCCCGGTTCCTGACGGTCGTAGACATTGCGACGGCAATGATTGGGGGAGGAACGGCCAGTGCAAGGGCGGTGGGCAAGCCGCTCATTGCTGAGACCGCTGAGGTATTGGTTGAGCAAGCGGCGAGGACTGCGGTTCGAGACAGCGCCGCTCCAGCCGCTAGGTCAATGGAACAGCTCCTCCCGAATGGAAAGGTGCCAGGCACCCGAGGCGGCGAATTTAACAAGTGGTTTGACAACCTCAGTTCAGAAGAGCTAAACCTCCTGTGGCAGAATAAGGAAGTACGGACGTCTATCGAGACTAGAATTCGCTATCCAGGCCAGTTACATGAGTGGTGCATGGTCTGTAGAGCACCGGAGTTCAAGGAATGGGGCGTCTCAATGGATGAAATTCAGCGATTTAGAACTAAAACTTCGGAGTTGGATTGGGTCAATCCTTACACTGGCGTCAAAGGCGGGCATGGTAGGGATAGTTCAACCACATTTCATAATGAGTTGAAGGCCGTCATTGATGGGAGTAAGTCTTTGGAAGATTTCAATCGAGGAGTCATGCTGTTGCGAGACAAATGGAAAATCGAACCGCATCTGCTTCCTGAGCTGCCAACTTCGGGGGTAAGGAGGTGACAACTCTTCTAGAGGATTGGTCTGCCTACTGTCGCGGCGATGCATTCTTCGATAAATCTCATTTTCTGGGATTGCTGAAAAGTCACAATAGCGACGAGGAGCTCGCGGTGATATTCAGCTATCTTCCGCATTCCGGCGCGCTCCTGGAGATCGCAAGAACGGTACTGTCCAGTGGAAATCTCTCCACTTACCTGCTTCCTAAAGTGGTGGCAGACAAGCAGTCTTTGCTAAAAATAGGGCATCGCTGGTTGAGTGAAATAGAGCGTTCCTCAACTATATTGGGTGATGAGGAGATTGCAGAGGTTTGCCGTCACGCATCCATTGAGTTAGTTGGCGAAGAAGTTCTGAAGGTTGCTCTATCGAAAGACAATCCGAATGTCTGGTTCTTCGATCTTATTTCTGATTCTGTATTGGAAAATCTCGTTTCAGATTCGGAAATTGTCTATGCGTTGCTTGAGGCATTCTACGGTCTTTCGGCGGATTATTATATTGCGTGGTATATGGCTAGTCCGCTAATTAACCTTGATATTGACCTATCCGCGTACTTTGAGCTTTGGAGCAATGGTGGGCGCTGCGTTCTGGTCGAAGATGCCCTGTATATTAATCAACTTTCTCGTTGATCCCGAGATAGCTTTATAGTTGGTTAGGTGCTGCCGCTGCCGCTGCCGCTGCCGCCGTTGTCTGTCGCCGTCTGGATAAGAATGGTGACTAATTCCGACGACGCACTGTTCAATGCCGAGGCCGGTATCGGCTTCAAGACCGCCAAGGGCAGTGCCGACTGCAGCAGTGTGGTCTCGCAGGACCTTACCCTTTTGGCAGGTGGGAACCTCAACCTGACCAGCACCAGCGGTGGCATCCACGTGGCGCAGGGCGTGGGTGTCGGCGGTAGGCGCGCAGGCTGCCTTCTATGTCTACGCTGAAGCGAGCGTGGGCAGCAGCAAGTCCAACGCGAACAGCACCACCTGGCAGAACACCACGCTCACCGGCCAGAACATCTCGCTCAAGGCCGAGGGTGACACCACCCTGCGCGGTGCCACCGCGACGGCCGACCGCATCGATGTAAAGGCCGGCGGCACGCTGACCATCGAGTCGCTGCAGGACGTGGCGGAAAGCATGTCCAAGAACAGCCAGGTGGGCGGCCGGGTGCAGGTGTCGTTCGGCACCGCCTGGAGTGCCGACGGCTACGCCAGCGGAGGCAAATCCAACGGCAGTTATCAGGGCGTGGGCCAGCAGTCGGGCCTGTTCGCCGGTGATGGCGGCTACCACGTCGATGCCGGCCACGTGAACCTGGTGGGCGGTGCGATTGCCAGCACCAACGCCACCCACAGTGAACTGACCGCGCAGACGCTGACCTTCAGCGACCTGCAGAACCAGATGCAGCACAGCACCAGCTCGGGCGGCATCAGCGGTGGCTACGGCGGGCGGGCAGAGAACTGGAAGCCGACCACGGAGGGTGCCACCCCGAACTTCGGTGGTGGCGTGCCGATGAACGAGAAGGGCGGCGACAGCAGTACCACCTACGCCACGCTGACCGAGGGCAACATCGTCATCGGCGGCCAGAAGGTGACCGCCGCCGAGCTGGGCGTGAACACCGATGCCGCCACGGCGCACCGCGCGATTGAGGCGATGCCCAATGCCGAGCTGCAGCTGGCCAATCAGCAGGCAATGGCCAATGCGATGGGCACGGTGATGGCCACCAGCAAGCAGATTGCTGGGGATATCGGCAACCAGGCAATGCGGGACCTGGAGAATTCCTATCTCTCTACCCTGTCCGATGAGGAGAAGGATCGCTTCAAGAGCCAGAGCGCGGAAGGCAAGTCCAATGAGCTCGCAGCCAGGTTCCCGTACAGCTACAGCGACGCCGTGGCACAGCAGCAGAACTGGGGCATCGGTGGCGACAACAGCCGCGCGCTTGAGGCTGTTACCACGCTGCTGGTGGGTGCTGCCTCCGGGCAGGGCGGCGGCCAAATGGTGGCCAACGCCCTGGCGCCGTATGCGGCGAACCTGATCGGCGACAAGTTCGATACGAACCATGGCAGTGATCCGAACGCTGCACTGCAGCTGCTCTCTCATGCGCTGTTGGGTGCGCTGCTGGCTGAGGCCAATGGTGGTAACGCAGCAAACGGTGCGGGCGCAGCGACCGGCGGTGAACTGGCGGCGAAGCTGCTGACCGAGGCGCTGTATCCCGGCTACACCGGCGAGCTGAATGATCAGCAGAAGCAGACGATTCTGGCGCTGTCGCAGGCGGTGGGGGCCGTGGCTGGAAGCAGCGCTGGTGATGGGCTTGCAGGAGCTGCACTGGCAGCTGGGATCGAAAAAAATGTGGTGGAGAACAACTACCTTAGTGCCCCGCAGCGGAAGGCGAAGGATGCTGACCGTGCAGCATGTGGAAAGGACTCAGTGTGCCTGCAGGCCACGGACGCGCGCTGGGCTGAGGTCAGCCAAGAGCAGAGCCGTGATGTCATGGAGCGGTACGCACCCTATCTCACGCCCGACGAGCAGTATGTACTCTTCAGTCTGAAGCCTGGAACGAAGGAGTACGACCAGATCCTGGCCAGCGCGATTGCGCGGGAGGCGTCCAGCCAGCCTCCTCATCTGGGAACACTGCTCAACAGAGAGATCGGGCTGCTGCGCGAAACGGATTGGGATGGCGCACTGTTTGGTCCGTTGGCGCCTGGCATGTCGCTGACTGACAGGAACCGGATTGAGATGGCGTTGCTCGGGCCTATTTTCGGCATGCCCAGTGCAACTCTCACTGCGTTTGGTGTTGACCCGCAAACCGTAGCGATGACCAATCAGCTTGGGATGCTTGGGTGGGATATCGCGGGGTCAGGTTTCATCTTCAGACCCAAGAGTACCCGCGGACCCGCTAACGTTGATGGAGGGAGCACCCAAGTGGTGCTTATCCAAAATTCTGCTGGCAATCTCACAAAGCCCACACCTACAACCGGAGCTCCGCGAAATAAAATTCAGCTAATGGACGGCTTCTATGTGGTTGACGGGCTGAAGATCAGTGAGTCCTACTATGAGAGGCTTTGAAGGAAGGAAGGCCCGCTCCATTCCTACAAGTGAAGGAGGTCTTCGCCAGCAATCCTGTGATTACGCCTGACCCTAGGGGTGCCCCAGGCTATTTCAGATACGAGGGGGCAGGATTGGAGGTTATTTACAATCCGATAACAGGTCAGATTGGTCATATTCAGCCAGTGAGAAAGAAATGATAGAAATATTTTCTGAATTTGAAGGTGAGCTTGAAGAATATCGAAAGGTCGTTGGTAATCTGAGGCGCGCACTAATAGCGTGCGAGCTCAGAATTTCTGAGATCATTGCTTCCATTGGTTGTCTTGATTATGATGCGACCGCGGCCGAATTTGATGAGCTCCATTCAATTCAGGGTGTTCTGGCAACTGCAAAATACAAGTTTGAGTTCCCATTGGGAGACCGGCTTGATGATTTTGTGTATCACATGGATAGAGATGACGAATATTCTAGGCGTTACTGGCATGGAAGGTTTGTTGACGGGGTAAGTTGGCCTGTTGACTAAGATGTGGGTCGATATGGGTGCCAATGATCTAACTTGGGAAGGAGGCTTTCTTGCGGGCCGAATTTAACTTGGCGCAGGCTTGGTCTAACCTCTGAGTTTGGTCCGTTGGCGCCCGGCATGTCGGTGAGCGACAGGAACCGGATTGAAATGGCGTTGCTCGGGCCTATCTTCGGGATGCCCAGTGCAACTCTCACTGCATTTGGTGTCGACTCGCAAACCGTACCGATGACCAATCAGCTTGGGATGCTTGGGTGGGATATCGCGGGATCAGGGTTTGTTCTCAGGCCCAAGAGTACCCGCGGGATGGGCAAGGTCGATGGCGGCAGCACCAAGGTGGTGGAGACCGAATCGTTGCCGCTGACGGGTCAAAAGCCTAGCTTGGAAGGTCCAGGACCAAATGCGCTGGACTTCACTGGTGGGGCGCCGAACGCGCTCTCGGGCATCGGTAATTCTGCGCATAACGCGGCAATCTACGCGAAGCTCAAAGTGGATCTGCGTACCACAGCAGATGCGAACGATATCGTGGTTTGCCTCAGGGCGACTGGTCAGTTGCCTCCGAGCTATGTGACTAAGAGCGAAGCAGCGCAGAATGGCTGACGACCTGGCAAAGCGCTAGAAAACAGCGTCCCGGGCGGGCAGATTGGTGGCGATGTGTTTCACAATACGACCGGCGTGCTTCCAAGCAGCGTTGGCAGAGTCTAGTAGGAGGCCGATGTAGAACTAACCGGTTCAAGATCCAAAGCAAGCCAGCCAGGAACTCGGCCCCTCTACTCAAACGACGACCTGCTGTTCATCACGAATGATCACTATAATTCCGTGCATGGCATTGGGCGATGGAAATGATATTGAATAAGATTATTATCGATGGAGAGCTTATCAACTCAGAACGTGATTTTCATGCGCAGATTGCAGAGCAGCTAGGCGTCGGTGTGTTCTATGGCAGAAACTTGGACGCACTATGGGACCTCTTGAGCTCCAGTATTGAACGCCCAGTCGAGCTGTCGTGGATCTCAAGTCAAAAATCTGTACTAGCGCTTGGACCTCGTTTTGACGACATAGTCGAAACTTTGCGACGAGTTGTCGAGCAGGATGCTCAATACGGTTGGGAAGATAGGTTCAGCTTTGCGTTGTCATAAATCATCAATGGCACGGAGTTGTCATTGGGCCGGTTGCTGACCATCGAGTAGCTACAGGACGTTGCAGAAAGCATGTCCAAGAACAGCCAGGTGGGCGGCCGGGTGCAGGTGTCGTTCGGCACCGCCTGGAGCGCCGACGGCTACGCCAGCGCGGGCAAGTCCAACGGCAGCTATCAGGGCGTGGGCCAGCAGTCGGGCCTGTTCGCCGGTGATGGTGGGTACCACGTCGATGCCGGCCACGTGAACCTGGTCGGCGGTGCGATTGCCAGCACCAATGCCACCAACAGCGAGCTGACCGCGCAGACGCTGACCTTCAGCGACCTGCAGAACCAGATGCAGCACAGCACCAGCTCGGGCGGCATCAGCGGTGGCTACGGCGGCGCGATGGAGGGCAACACGCCGGTGTTTGCCGGTGCCACGCCGAACTTCGGCGGTGGCGTGCCGATGAACGAGAAGGGCGGCGACAGCAGCACCACCTACGCCACGCTGACCGAAGGCAACATCGTCATCGGCGGCCAGAAGGTGACCGCCGCCGAGCTGGGCGTGAACACCGATGCCGCAACCGCACACCGCGCGATTGAGGCGATGCCCAATGCCGAGTTGCAGCTGGCCAATCAGCAGGCGATGGCCAATGCGATGGGCACGGTGATGGCCACCAGCAAGCAGATTGCCAATGATGTGCAGGCCTATAAGGCCAACAAGGCCGTTGAAGCCTACTTTGCCGACCTGACACCACAGGAAAAGGCAAATTTCAATGCCATGGATGCAGCGGCGCGTGATGCGGTGCTCACCCGATACAGCCAGGCCTACCGGGACTCGAAGCAGTAGGATATCGGTGGTGACAACAGCCGCGCGCTCGACGCAGTTACCACGTTGCTGTTAGGTGCCACCTCCGGGCAGGGCGGCGGCCAAGTGGTGGCCAATGCCCTGGCGCCGTATGCGGCGAACCTTATCGGTGACAAGTTCGATGCAAAACACGGCAGTGACCCAAACGCCGCGTTGCAGTTGCTGTCACATGCGCTGTTGGGTGCGCTGCTGGCTGAGGTCAATGGCGGTAACGCTGGGGGTGGTGCGGCAGCAGCAGCTGGTGGCGAACTGGCGGCGAAGCTGCTGACCGAGGCGCTGTATCCCGGCTACACCGGCGAGCTGAATGATCAGCAGAAGCAGACGATTCTGGCGTTGTCGCAGGCGGTGGCCGCCGTGGCTGGAAGCAGTGCTGGTGATGGGCTTGCAGGCACTGCATTGGCCGCTGGAATCGCGAAAAACTCTGTTGAGAACAACTATCTCGATGCCAAGCAGCTTCTTGCATTGGCTGAGGAACGCAAGGAGTGCAACGGCAACGAAGCCTGTGAGAGCGCGGCAAGTGAGCGCTGGGCTAAGGTCTCAAAACTGCAGGGCAAGGAGATGTTGGCGACATGTCAGCAAGCTGACGGCGCATGTGATCTTCAGTTCGCTCAGGCATGGGCATATGGGAAGACCGATGCGAGCCAACTTGGCTTGGGTCTTGACCAAGCGGCAAGCAAGGAACTTGTCATGAGGTTCCTCGAGACTGCCGCCGGCAAACCGTATAGGGGAGGGACAGGCTCATTCTTCATGCAAATGGGGATGGGGGCAGTGGATCCCGCGTCCGAGCTCGTAACCGGAGCATTGGGCTATGCGCTCGCCTTGGGAGATATAGCCCTGGCCCCTCAATATCATCGTGACCCTGTCACGGTTGAGTTCAAATACGAACGCATGATTGTGGGAACGCCGATCTTTGGGGACACATCTGGTAACCCAATCGAAGCCGGACGCTACAAGCTCGGAAATCTCGCGGGCCTCGACTTGGCTCTGCTCGGCGCGGCTTGGAGAAGCGGCAAGGTAGCAAGCGACATCAATCTTCGAAATGCGGGCGGGCTAGCTGATGAGGCTGCCGGCTCGATACGAGATGTTAACCCTGGCTATCCAAACTTTGGTCGAACTCACAATTGCGTGAACTGTTCCATCGCCACTGACTCAACCTTGGCAGGAAATCCTGCATCAGCACTGCCAATCAACCACACAAACGGCGTCCCGTTGAGCGTTCTGGAAAAGCAATACGGATCAAAGTTCGGCCCCATCACTCAACCCGATGATATCGTCCAACAAATGTTGCGTTCTGGAACTGGATCTCGAGGCATAATTTACGGGTCGTATGGTCCAGGACAGACTGGTCATGTATTCAATGTCGTCAATCAAAACGGGGTAATTCGCTTCCTTGATGGGCAGACAGGTAAGGCTGCTGATTTGAGCAAGTTCAAAACCCTGCATCTTCTAAAGACAAGGTAAATGAGGTGAGTTGTGATCACATACAGCCGGGCTCTATCGCAAGCTGTTGAGTACTTGGGGCAGTCTGAGATTCCGCTCCAGATTTGCCTTGAGGGTGAGTTCCAGGAAGGTTGGTACTTCTGCTACCAGTCAAAAGAGTTTTTAGAGACCGGGGACTTCTCTGCACAATTGGCGGGTAATGGACCCTTCTTGATTGATAGGGACTCTGGGGAGCTTGTGGTACTTGGCACAGCTAGACCATTGGAGGAATACCTAAATGAGTACGTGGAACAGAAAAGAGCGAGAATAGCTTGACTCGGTCTCTCTTAAAGGACTGGCGTAATCAGATGATGCAATGACCCACTGATTTCCTGCTCAGGTGTTACTTTCCCCGAAGGAGACACCGATGAGCGAAGTGATGGAAGAAGAGATCAAGCGTTGGACGGCCCGTCGCAAGTCGGCACTGGTCCTTGAGATCATCCAGGGCAAGACCACCGTGGCTGCGGCCAGTCGCCAGTTCGACCTGACGCCGGCGGAGATCGAGAGCTGGGTGGACGATGGCAAGCGCGGCATGGAGAACGCGCTGCGGGCCAAGCCGGAGGACGTGCGCGAGCAGTATGAGCGCCAGCTCAAAGACCTGCAGGAAGCCTACGGCGAGGCCATGCTGGAGATCCGCGCCCGAAAAAAGCTGGCGTCCCTGTTGGGAAAGGACGAGAGCTGATGCTCTCGGTCCAGCAGGGGCTGAAGGACGAAGGTGTAGCGATACCGATGACCAAGCTGTGCCAGTGGTTCGGCGTGGCGCGGCGGACGACGTACTACAAGCCGACCCGTTCGCCTGCAAAGGTCAAAGCGGAGCTTGCCGAGCCGATCAAGGAGATGATCGAGGCGGAGCCGTCGTTCGGCTACCGCACGGTGGCTGCATTGCTGGGCATGAACAAGAACACCGTCCAGCGGATCTTCCAGCTCAAGGGCTGGCAGGTGCGCAAGCGCGCACTTGGGCAACGGCCCAGGATCCAGGCAAAGGTCTCTCGTGCCGAACGACCCGACCAGCGATGGGCCACGGACCTGTGCCGTGTATGGGGCGGCAAGGACGGCTGGCTGAGTCTGGCGCTGGTGATCGACTGCAGCACGCGGCAGCTGCTGGGCTGGCACCTGTCGCGCACCGGCAAGGCGAGCACTGCCTCAGCCGCTCTGGAGCAGGCCTTGATCACCCGCTTTGGCACGCTGGGACGTGTGCCGGAGCCTTTCCTGCTGCGCTCGGATAACGGTCTGGTCTTCACCAGCCGTGACTACACGCGCCTGGTGCGCAGCTACGGCCTGAAACAGGAATTCATCACGCCGCACTGCCCGCAGCAGAACGGGATGGTGGAGCGCGTAATCCGGACACTCAAGGAGCAGTGCGTGCATCGCCACCGCTTTGAGAGCCAAGTCCATGCCCTGCGGATCATTGGCGACTGGATTGGCTTCTACAACCAACAGCGCCCACATCAGGCGCTGAAGATGATGCCCCCGGACGCGGCTTATGCCGCTACATTAACCGCATGACCTGAGCAGAAACCGGTGGGTCATTACACTACACCCGACTGGATTCTTATAACCCCAAGTACACGCAGTTGTCGAACATCAATGAAGCCACCGCAATAAAATATATAAACGAAGCTGTCTCAAAATATCCTGCCGGCGCTGTCATTGCCAACGTGCCTTCGAGTGGAACGTTGGCGGGGAAGCGGCTCGTAGGGGATTTAATTTTGGAGATTCCTCCGCAGCTGAAGCCGATTCCAAAGTCTATTCTAGATCACGCGGCGCGCCGAAATGTTACAATTAGAGATTCAAATGGGAGGGTGTATTGATAATGGATTCTATTATTTACTGTCAGCAGTGGTTTCGAAGATACAAGAAAATTGTAAATCCAATGTCCGCGGAAGAGGCGGAGAGGCTGCATAATGCCGGGCTTTCATACGCAGCACTGCTAGGGCCTGAGGATGCTCCTCGGGCATATGTTCAGATGCTGTTGGATAAGAAAGTAATATTAGTTGGATTCTTGGATGCGCATTGCCGTGAGTATTTGAGCTATCAGTTTGAGTTCATGGGCGGCTCAAGAATTTTCCTGAGTTTGGCTACATTTAGGAAGTATTCTATCGAAAGTGAATCCGTTATTTACGGCGAAACCTACTCATTTTCGGTTTCCGGAGAAGCTGCGATTCTGGAAACAGACTTCAGTACAAATGAGTCTCGTGAGCTTAGTAAGGAATATGATGCAAGTAGCCATTTTATCGAAATGCCTGACTTTGGTGATTTTGAGAGTCTGGCCAGAGAGGAGTGGTTATAGTGGTCCGCACAATTTCTAGAATTTGATGGAAATTTGCGGAACTCACCTTGCCGATGCCACTGTGGAGATCGTTCTGACCGCTGGAGCTTGGCGCATGCTCCTTTGCAATATCTCGTTCATGAGAGGATAGGCGAGTAGCTGACCACGTTCCCGATCTCCCGGTCATATTTCAATCGAGGATCTATTCTGTTGCGAGGAGAATGGAAAATCGAACCTCGCCGGCCTCCTGAACTTCCAGTTTCGGGGTGAAGAGGTGACAACTCTTCTAGAGGGTTCGAACAGGAGACTTTGTCGATGCAGCATGAAATCATCTACTGCCAGCGGTGGTTTTGACAGTATAGGAAAGTCGTGGATCCAGTTTCAACGGATGAAACGAAGTTTCGGCATCGTACCAGGCTTTCATATGTCGCTCTTTTGGGTGGTAAGGAAAGGTAATCCCCCCGCAGGTTAGCCGCAGCCAGAAGTGGAATTTTCTCGTAACCTAACCCGAGGAGATCCCATGAAGAAATCACGATTCACAGACAGCCGGATCATCGCCGTACTCAAGCAGGCCGAGGCCGGCACGCCTGTCCCGGACCTTTGCCGACAGCATGGCATCAGCTCAGCGACGTTCTACAAGTGGCGCAGCAAGTTCGGCGGCATGGATGCGTCCATGGTGTCCCAGCTAAAAGAACTGCAGGACGAGAACCGGCGGCTGAAGAAGATGTACGCCGATGCGCAGCTCAGTGCCGAGCTGCTGAAGGAAGCGCTCTCAAAAAAATGGTGAGGCCATCTCAGCGTCGCGAGATGGCCAGACGGGCGGTCCAGGCAGGCATCACCAGCATCGTTCATGCGTGCAGGACGTTCGAGGTGAGTCAGACCTGCTACCACTATCAGGCCAAGGCCTGCCAAGAAAATGCGATCATCGCCGACTGGTTGCTCAGGCTGACCAGCGCCTACCGCGATTGGGGCTTTGGGCTGTGCTTCCTGCACCTACGCAACGTGAAGGGCTTCGCTTGGAACCACAAGCGCGTGTATCGGATCTATCGCGATTTGGAGCTGAATCTGAGCATCAAGCCGCGCAAGCGCATCGTCCGGGAAGTGCCGGAGCCTTTGGCCGCGCCTGAGGCGGTCAACCAGACATGGTCGATGGATTTCATGCACGATCAGCTGGCTGATGGACGCAGCTTCCGGATGCTCAACGTACTGGATGACTTCAACCGCCAGGGACTGGCGATGGAGGTCGACATCTCCTTGCCTGCGGCGCGCGTCATCCGCAGCTTGGAACAGGTCATTCAATGGCGCGCAAAGCCCCGCGCCATACGCTGCGACAATGGGCCCGAGTACATCAGCGGAGCGCTGCAAGCATGGGCCGAGCGGCAAGACATTGCGCTGCTCTACATCCCGCCAGGCAATCCTCAGCAGAACGCCTACATCGAGCGCTACAACCGGACCGTGCGTCACGCTTGGCTTGCTAGCATCTGTTCAATGACATCGAACAGGTCCAGGAAATCACCACTCGTTGGCTATGGACTTACAACCACGAACGCCCAAGCATGGCGCTCGGCGGCATCACGCCAGTGCAGAAGCTTGCACTGGCAGCGTAGTTCCATTTTTGGCGACCGCTAAAAGCGGGGGGATTACACAGTAGTCGGGCCCAACCTTAGGCCAGGCAACATCTGGGAGACGTTCGAGCTGCCAGCGCTTAAGCAGAATCCAAAAGTTGATAAGATCATGACAGTCGACCCTTCTACTGGTAAGGATAAGCTGGTTTGGTCAAGAAAGTAGACACTATGAGCCTAATGAAAATAAGTATAGGTTCCATTTTTGCTGCCTACTATGGATTCGGGTTTGAAGCGTATCCGAAGGCCAGCAGGGAACGCTTGGAGGAATTGGTAGGTTCAGAGAGCCTGCGTGATTCGGAGAAGTTGATCGAAGAAGTGGTTAGCGAGCTTGGGCAGCTTCGTCCGGACTGGTCAACTCAATCCCTAGAATCCGTTGGTGATTGGGTCAAAGTGCAGATGCTTGCTACACGCCCAACTCTGGACGGACTCTCGCTCGATACACTGGCGTGGGTGTTCACCTGGTCCAATCGATAGGCCATGTACGGAACACCTAGTCGGCGTTCCAATTGCCAGTGTGATGATGATGACCTCCTCCCAATAATTCAGACCAGCCAGAACTAGAATATTCGGCGACACTCAGGCCCAAGGAGGCCCGTCGCCATGTGGAACCGGCTGCGGGCGCACTATTGGTACGCCTGTATTGACCGAGACCGCCGGCGCGTTGGCAGTGCAGGCCGGACGGGTCGGCGGCCCAGTTGGCGTGGAGAACGTCGGCCTGGTCGCACAGGGATGCAATGGGGCAAGGGCATCCATGCCCTAGGAATACTATCTGGCGAAGTTGATGCCGGAAGAAGCCAAGTTATCGGCCAAGTTCAAGACGTTCGACCTCTTCGATGACGCGACTGGCTTGGCAATCAGCGCGAAAGATCTGCATGCAACCAAGCTTTCCCGACTGACCAATCCGCGGCAGATATTTACGACCCTGAGGGGAAATATTGACGATGCAGCTGCTTTACTGGACACCGGCTCAGCAATGTCAGCCTGTTCGCATCGCAGATAACGCAGCGTGAGGTCCATGTGGCAATTCCAAAGAACACCGGGTCGGCTCAGTGGGATGAGGTTATGAAGGCTGTGGAATACGGCAAGTTCAAGGGAATTACAGTCAAGGTCACCACGGTTGAGTAATATGAATGACGTTGAAAAGAGACCGTCCGCGGTCATATTGAGTGGGAAGGATTTCATTCTTGTGCATACCCTTTCAGGCTACCGAAGTATGCGATGGGACCCGTTGGGGGAAAAAATCTTGTTACATGGCGGCGCCGAAGATCACCTAATCGGTGAGGCCCTTCTTAGAGCGCTGGATGCAAGCCGCTTTGTTCTCGCCGCGCCTCGTCATGACGTCTGGATCCATCCGGACGTGACCTTTGACAAGGACCTTTACGACCTAAAATTGAACGGGCAGTACTACGAGGCATGTATTGACGACGTTGTGCGTCAATTGGGGTACAAGAACAAGCGTGCGCTGTTCAAGGCTGTATCCAGCTGCCATGCCGAGCGCATTCGCGAGCAGATAGTCGTATCCCCTTCCGTCCAAGAAAAGCTCGATGCATGGGCAGCGCTGCCGGAAGATCAGAACGTCGTTTTGAGCGCCACAAGCACTCCTTCAGAGATTGGCGTCGGCGTTCGCCTTGCTATTTCACGCTGTAGTTGAACATCGGGCAGATCTATCAGCCATCGGGGCGCGGCCACTGCTGGTAGGACCGGGCTGATGTGGGTCACATGGCCCCTTGGGGTGCCGCGCCCGTCCAACTCGAGTGTTGCAAAGGAATCGCCACAGACAATCACGCTCGTTCTCCGGCTTCTATGTCTACGCTGAAGCGAGCGTGGGCAGCAGCAAGTCCAACGCGAACAGCACCACCTGGCAGAACACCACGCTGACCGGCCAGAAACTCTCGCTCAAGGCCGAGGGTGACACCACCCTGCGCGGTGCCACCGCGACGGCCGACCGCATCGATGGAAAGACCGGCGGCACGCTGACCATCGAGTCGCTGCAGGACGTTGCAGAAAGCATGTCCAAGAACAGCCAGGTGGGCGGCCGGGTGCAGGTGTCGTTCGGCACCGCGTGGAGCGCCGACGGTGACGCCAGCGCGCTCAAATCCAACGGCAGCTATCAGGGCGTGGGCCAGCAGTCGGGCCTGTTCGCCGGTGACGGCGGGCACCACGTCGATGCCGGACACGTGGACCTGGTGGGCGGTGCGATCGCCAGCACCGACGCCACCTTGTGAATCCCGTAATCTCTGATATCCATTCGGTCAAGAAGCCCGCCGAACCAAGCGGTGACGCGGCCATAGGCAAGCAATAGCCCTGAAATGTCGACAAAGAAGCGCGAGAGATCACCGAGTCTATGAGTAACCGAAAATTCGTATTGCTATGGTTGGCTGTGATTGTTCTGGCAATCGCCGTCCCCGTGCGCGTACTTTACGATCATAAGTTGATGTTCGAGTGGCTCGCCGCTGCGATGATCGTTGCGTACTTCGCCACGTGGTCATTCGCGGTCAGGGCGCGGATAAGTACCGTGCCTGGCCGCACCGAAGTGAGCGTTGCGGTGATTGCCTGGATCTCATTGCTGTTGAGTGCGGTTCTATTGGTACTGAAGATGCCGACTTCGTGAGATCGTCATATGCCGGGGCGGGACGGGGAGCCGATCCCTTACCCAGTCGGTGATGAACGATACGTCTTGTGATCACGGCAGGATCGGTTGAGATGGTAGGGGGGCTGCTTTGAATTCGATGAGTGGTGAGAAGATGGGCACCGTGTTCAAGAAGATATATCTAGCTCTATGGGGGGAGTGCTTGCTGTTTTGCGTGATTCAGCTGCTCCTTGTGCCTGCAATTTTGCTGCCTGAATCCTGGTTGGCCGATGGCGGCGGATCTTGGGCACGATTTGGGGAGGCAGTGCAGTGGGGTGTCCAGCACTATCCGGCTTCCTTTTCGCTGCTCAACCTTGTCCTCATTCCTCTCATGGTCGTGGTCTTCATTGGCAAAGTTGGTTGCGGGCTCCGCCCGTCCCGGTCCGAGGTGGGGCTGATGATGGCAGCGCTGAGCTTGCTCTTACCGTTCCAGATTGGAATATTCGTTGTGTTTGTCATTTCATAGTCGCTAGCGCGGAGCTTGGCTATAGGGCCGTGTAGCACGCATGGCAGTAGTAGCCACGATGATGGAGGCCCGAATTTTCTTGTTTTTGCGGGTTTGAGGTGTGGCAGTGGCTGAATTGAAACGTGATCCAAGAGGTTCGATGTCGTACTGGAACACATGGACAGTCTTCTCAGAGTCCTCCATCGACGCCATGTGGCGTCAGATAAACGAGGGCGTCGAGAACGAGGTCTATAAGCCTCAGTTTCTTTTCGACATTGCGCGGCGCCATGCGGATTTGCTGCTTTACCGCCACTCGCGCGGGGACGCCGTGCAGGCGATCGCTAGCAAGTTCGATGGACTGTTGGTGGCGTGGGAAGAGTCTGATCGAGTTGGTGCGAAGATTTGGGATAAGGAAACATATCTTCTTCGTCGCTCCTGGGCGAAAAATCTAGATTTCTACAACTTGAGCTTTCGCCTGATCGGAATGGCGATCTTGCTGGATGTCCCGGACAGCCAGTGGCGTCGTCTACTCGCTCTTATCGGCAACAATGGTGAGGACGCGGTACTGAATACGGTGATTGCATATCGCAGCCCAGGGCGTGTCATCGGATCTCATGTATGTTTCCCTAGGGCATACAAGAAGCTTCACCAGGTATTATTGGCTGAACCATGTGATAGGCCCGCACTGCTGCTCAGCTATCTGGAAGGCTGGTTCGAAGGACTGGAGGGCGCTGGATGTGGAGATCTGGATCGAGCGTTCAGAACCCCGTACTGGTGGAAGTTGTGTGCAGATGAAGCGCATGTAATGAAGGGTGGTTACTTCGGCTGTTGGTCTGTCGAGGCTGCCGTGGTGGCGAAGGCGCTGGCGATTGATGACGATGCTTGCCTGACGCATGTGAACTATCCGGTTGACCTGCTTGCTGACGGGCGCAGCCCTCGATACGTAGACATTGCGTCGCCATTTGAACCGGCGGTCGAAGCTGATGATCTCGCGCAGAGAAAGAGCTGGCTTTCCAGGATTCTAAAAAGAAAGTGACGCAATCGAAGAACGCCAAGCAAGGCGCAAGAAAGGCACATGGATGAGGATCGATGACAAATTGCGCCTTTGAGTGCTGCAATGAGTCGGAACTGCCTGCGGAACTAGAGCATCGCGTTGCCGGATTTGGCTTGCGGCCCGTGGTCGGCTCGATGAGGATGTCCTAAATGATGCAACGTTCTTACATTTTTTCCTGGATAGTGTGCTTGACCAGCTTGGCGGCAGTGCTGACCAACTACGTAATGAGCTACAGCTTCCTTGGCTGCGACGGCAGAGGTTCGTTCTCGCTCGCGCTATGTCATTTTCTGCGCCCTTGCATGGATGCTTTTCTACTCATCGCTTTTGTATCGCTCCCTGTACTGACTCTCGCCCTGATTGTGCGTGTCGCTATGTCCGGTCGGTTCCGTCGGTGGGAGACGCTTCTTGCAACGGGATCGCTGCTCCTGTTCGCGGCAAGTGCAACGTTCTTCCCATCTTCATAGGTGAGCAGCCACGTAATCCTGTGGGCGGGATACACCGCGGGGGGCGGTCAGGATAAATAGTCTCAGCGGCCCGGGCTGTCGACGTCGCTGGCGCTGATCGGCTCAAGTATCCACCTGCCTTCCGTATCGACGCTCACGTCTACCGTGAACTCACCCTCCAGACTGTCACTGGCCAGCAGCAGCCGCGTGCCATCGAGCAGGAATTCCTCTGGCTGCAGCACGATGGTGAACACACCGTCGGTCGCACCGCCCACCATCGCGCGGTTGCGAACCAGTAGATAGCCGTCGCCGACGATATAGCCGCCCACGATGGATCCCGTCATGGGGGGGGCGCCTTCCCCGCGAAACTCACCGGTGAGGTGCGGATTCGTTTCTTTGCGGGCCTCCTCGACGGCATCCACCAAGCGCGGGTCAGCCACCAGGCGATAGGGCGAGGGAATCAAAAGGCGTGCGGCGCTGGAGCCCATGTAGAGGTCGAGCAGCGGCTGCAGATGTGCGCCGCGCTCACTGTTCAATTCCTCGACCAATGCCTGGTTGCTGGCGTCAATCTCAGGGACCGGATGGATATCGCCAGTGACTGGATACAGGGCAAGCAACATATCAAGCGGACTGCGCCCGGCAGCCACATCCATCTGCCAGTGCTGTTGGGTTGTTTCGAGCAGCGCACCTGCAAGGCTGCCCAGCAGATACGTCTGGTACCCATGGCCGCGGGTGAAATTGGGCTGCAATCCAGCATGCCACGGAAAGACGTAGCGCAGCGACTGGCGAATCCGTGCATCACGATCGGTTGGGTCAGCGATGTCAGCGGCGGCCAGCAGCTGCAGCTCGGCATACTGCGCCATGCCTTCGATGATCTCCTGGCTCGTCATCTCAGTCACGCTTCCATGGACGTCTGCAAAGGCCTGATACCACGTGGAGGCGTGGCGCAGGTGCTGGCTCTGCTCGGCCGGCTGCGCCAGGGCCCGGTGCATTGCATCGTACAGATGCGCTCGCTGCCTTGACCACGACGCGGTGACGGGGTACTCGGCGAAACCATTGGCGCGCGGTGCGACCCATCGGCTTCTCATCTGGAAGTCATGGAACTTCTCGTGAGTGGCCAGCCGAAAGATCCGACGTGCCGGCTCGGTGTCGCCGGGAAAGATGGGCGATGGTGGGCCGCTCACGGCCGCATCCAGCTGGATGACCACTGCGCGACGTCCCGCGACATCGGCAAAGAAGAACACCCAATCGGGGAACCCAGGTGCCAAGGGGTCAATCACGCTGCGATCCAGTTCGCGTTGGCCGTCAGTCGTCACTTCGACCGCCCGATTCTCGAACAGCAGCACTGCGGATTGCGCATCGAAGTCCGCACCCGGCCAGATATCGGGGGCAAGAGGCCACGATCTGGCTACCATTGCCTGCACCTCGTCCACAATGTTGCTCGGATCGTATGCGTTCGCCGCGGTGGGGTTCGAGGTGACAAGCACGCCTATCCCGACGAGGCACACCATCATGTCTGTCATCCATCCTTTCATGCATTGACTCCTCATTTGGTCCATCGCGTGTTACGACCTCGAACCCGACAGCGGTCGTGCGGAACGGGTGATCCAGCGGACTCTGAGGGCTGATGCCTGTGGTCGACAGTCGGGAAAGTCTGAAAGGCCCTGGATAGCGATACACATCCCACATTGAGGTGGGAGAATCTCGATGATCGCAATCAGAAATCCGCTGCCTAGTGGTGTCGTCAATCCACAGCTTGGATGCGGTGTTGGCCGGTTGTCCTCACGGCGGGCGCACTTGCAAGGATGCGCAAGGTGACGTGCAATGCGACCATGACCCTCAATCGATTCCTAGTGTCGGCGATGGTGCTGGTGTTGTCCGCCTGCGCCAGTACCACCGTCCGCAGCCCGCTCGCCAGCTGGGTGCCGTCGCCGAACCACAACGTGCGCGCGCCGGTCGTTATCGTCCTGCACCACACCGATCAGCATTCCGTGCAGGAGAGCCTGGATACGCTGCGTAGTGCCAACAGCGGCGGCAAGGTCAGCTCGCACTATCTGGTCGGGGCCGATGGCCACATCTACCAACTGGTGGGCGATGACCGGCGCGCCTGGCATGCCGGTCCCGGGCGCTGGGGCACCATCACCGATCTCAACTCGGCCTCGATCGGCATCGAGATCGACAACGACGGCGACACGCCGTTCGCATCGGCACAGATCGCGGCCTTGATCCGCCTGCTGGTTGACCTGTGCACGCGCCTGCGCATCCCGCGCAGCCAGATCATCGCGCATGCCGATCTGGCCCCGTCGCGCAAGCAGGATCCCAGCCGTTTCTTCCCGTGGCAGCAGCTGGCCGAAGCCGGTTTCGGCGTATGGCCGCGCGCGACCGATGGCCCGGCGCCGATGGGCTTCGATCCCTGGATGGCCCTTCAGACCTTCGGTTACCCGATGGACGACCGGGCGGCGGCCGTCGGCGCCTTCCATCGCCGCTTCCGCGGCCGCGACGATCTGCCCGCAGATCTCGATGCCGAAGACGCCCGCATCCTGCACTCGCTGCTGTTGCAACAGGAACGCCGCCCATGAAGTTCACGGCCGTCCTCTCCGTACTCAAGCACGCCGCGCTGATGGGCGTGGGATTGGCGCTGTTGAGTGCCTGCGCGGTCGCGCCGCAGCGCCCGGCATCACCGCCGGTGCAAACCAGCACCTACGCGAAGGCAAACTGGAACGCATTGCCCGCCGTCGCGGATGCCGATCTGCAGGCTGGCTTCGCGGCCTGGCGCAGTGCCTGCCCGCGCCTGAAGACGGAGGCCAACTGGGCACCCACCTGCGCAGCGGCGGCCAACGTTGCCACCACACCGGCCGGCATCCGCCAGTTCTTGCAGGCCAATCTCGACGTCTATGCGCTGCGTGCCGCCGGCAACCGGGCCGACGGCCTGATCACCGGCTACTACGAGCCGATCTATGCCGGCAGCCTCACCCGCACCGCGAAGGCATCGGTGCCGGTGTACGGCGTGCCCGACGACATGGTCAGCGTCCAGCTCGACAGCCTTTACCCCGAACTCAAGGGCAAGCGCCTGCGCGGCCGCGTGGAGGGGCGCGTGCTCAAGCCGTATGACGATGCAGCGCGGATCGCCACGAACGGCGTCAAAGCCCCCGTATTGGCCTGGCTGACCAGCCCGATGGACCTGCAGTTCCTGCAGATCCAGGGCTCCGGTCGCGTGCAGCTGGCCGATGGTCGTCAACTGCGGATCGCCTACGCCGACCAGAATGGCCATCCCTACCGCCCGATCGGCCGCTGGCTCGTGGAGCAGGGTGAGTTGAAGCAGGCCGACGTGAGCATGGCCGCCATCCGCGCCTGGGCCGATGCCCATCCCGCACGCGTGCCCGAGCTGCTGGCCAGCAACCCCAGCTATGTGTTCTTCACCCGTGGCCCGGACAGCGATGACGGCCCGCGCGGCTCGTTGAACGTGCCGCTGACCGCCGGCTACAGCGTCGCCGTGGACCGCAACGTCGTGCCGCTGGGCAGCCTGTTGTGGCTGTCCACCACGCGGCCGGACGGTACCGCGCTGGTGCGCCCGGTCGCCGCGCAGGACACCGGCGGTGCCATCACCGGCGAAGTACGCGCGGACCTGTTCTGGGGTACCGGCGATGCGGCCGGCGAGCTGGCCGGGCACATGAAGCAGAAGGGCACGATCTGGATGCTGTGGCCGAAGGGTGTGGCGTTGCCGAAGGCGCCCGACCCCGCCAACTGACGGCGGGTGCACGCTGCCCGGGCGTTTGCCAGCGCGCCGCTGCGCGCAGCACAAGATCAACACGCCTGCCGTTTTGCACTACATTGGTGCAATGACCACCGCGCTCCTGCCCCCCGCCCTCGACGCCCTCGGCACTCCGGTTGCCTGGGCCGACGCCAGCGGCCGTGTGGTGGGCTGCAATCCGGCCTTCGCCCGCTGGCTGGGTGTGAGCGTGCGCCGCCTGCTGGGCCAGCCGCTGGCCTCGCTGGAGGCCCAGGGCGACGCCTTGGCCCACTTCCTGGCCCGCGATGAGCGCGACACCCTGCGCCTGCACCGGCTGGCCTTGGCGCTGCCTGGCGATGCACCCCGTTTTGCCGAGGGGTGGCTCAGCCGCTGGGACGAGGGCGGCTGGCTGCTGGAGGCGCATCCGGTCGATGAATTCCCGGGGTTGGACCCCACCCAGGCGCTGCCCAGCGCGCTCAGTGCCGCGCTCAAGGGCCTGGCGCATGAGCTGCGCAATCCGTTGGCGGGATTGAAGGGCGCGGCCCAGCTGCTGGCACGCCGCAACGCGCAACGCGATCCGGACGAGCGTGAACTGATCGAGCTGATCGGCTCGGAGATCGAACGCCTGAACGGCCTGCTCGAGCAACTGCTGTCGCCCGCGCCGGCCGCGCCGCATGCGCCGCTCAATATCCACGCCTCGCTGGAGCGCGTCCTGCGCCTGGCCGAGAGCGAGGGTGGCTGGGCGGTCCGTATACAGCGCGATTACGACCCCAGCATTCCCGAGTTCGATGGCGATGCGGACCGCCTTACCCAGGCCGTGTGGAACCTGGTCCGCAATGCGATTCAGGCAGGTGCGGGCACCGTCACCCTGCGCACGCGTGTGGAGCACGGCGTACGCATCACCGATCAGCTGCATACGCTGGCGCTGCGGCTGGAAATCGCCGATGACGGCCGTGGCGTGCCCGAAGACCTGGCCGAGCATCTGTTCCTGCCGCTGGTCAGTGGCCGCGCCGAGGGCACCGGGCTGGGCCTGGCGCTGGCCCAGCAGGTCGCGCGCGAGCACCGCGGCACCCTGACTTACCGCTCCCGCCCGGGCCATACCGTATTCACTGTGCTGCTGCCGATCGGGCAGGGCACCCCCGCCGAGGACACTGCCGCCCATGGCTGACCAGGTCGACACCACCGCCCAGCGCGTCTGGGTGGTCGACGATGACCGCGCGGTGCGCTTCGTGCTGTGCACCGCGCTGCGCGAGGCCGGCTACCGCGTCGAAGGGTTCGACGGAGCGGCTGCCGCGCTGGCGATGCTGGCCGAACAGGCGCCGCCGGATCTGCTGTTCACCGATGTCCGCATGCCCGGCGATGATGGTCTGGTCCTGCTGGACAAGCTCAAGGCGGCGCATCCGCAGTTGCCGGTGATCGTGATGTCGGCCTATACCGATGTGGCGAGCACGGCCGGTGCCTTCCGCGGCGGTGCACAGGAGTTCCTGTCCAAGCCATTCGATCTGGATGACGCGGTCGCGCTGGCGCAGCGCGTCCTGCCGGCCCCGGATGTCACCCTGGCCGAGCCGAGCGAGACCGCCAGCGCGACGCCGCCGGATCAGCGCCCGCAGTTGGTCGGCGATACGCCGGCGATGCGCGCGCTGTTCCGCGCCATCGGGCGCTTGGCGCAGGCACCGCTGTCGGTGCTGATCAACGGCGAAACCGGCACCGGCAAGGAACTGGTCGCGCATGCGCTGCACCACGAGTCGCCGCGCGTGCAGGGCCCGTTCGTCGCGCTCAATACCGCGGCGATTCCCTCCGAACTGCTGGAAAGCGAACTGTTCGGCCATGAGGCGGGCGCGTTCACCGGTGCACAGCGTCGCCATATCGGCCGCTTCGAGCAGGCCAATGGCGGCACCTTGTTCCTGGATGAAATCGGCGACATGCCGTTACCGCTGCAGACGCGCCTGCTGCGCGTGCTGGCCGAGGGCGAGTTCTTCCGCGTGGGCGGGCGCGAGCTGATCCGCGTCGATGTGCGCGTGATCGCCGCGACCCACCAGGATCTGGAAACGCTGGTGGCGCAGGGGCGCTTCCGCGCCGATCTGCTGCACCGGCTGGATGTGGTGCGGCTGCGGTTGCCGCCGCTGCGCGAGCGTCGCGACGATGTCGCGCAGCTGGCCGAGACCTTCCTGGCCGCGGCCGCACACAAACTCGATACGCCGCCCAAACGACTGACTGCTGCTGCGTTGCAGGCGCTGCGCGAACACGATTGGCCCGGCAACGTGCGCGAGCTGGAGAACGTCTGCTGGCGCATGGCCGCGCTGGCGGCGGCCGACAGCATCGGCGTGGCCGATGTGGACAGCGCACTGCACCGCGGTGCGGGTGCGCCGCGCTCACGCAGTGCCGGTGATCCGGGGCAGTGGGAAACGCTGCTCTCGGCGTGGGCGCGCCAGCGTCTGGCCGAAGGTGCCGAAGGCCTGCACGCGCAGGTGCGCGATCGGGTCGACCAGGCGCTGCTCGAAGCGGCCCTGCAGATCACCCATGGCCGCCGTGCCGAGGCCGCCGCGCGGCTGGGCATGGGCCGCAACACCCTCACCCGCAAGCTCGGCGCCGGCCGCCGTCGCGGCGGATGAGCCGCATGTCCACATCGCGTGTGCGCCATGTCCGGGCCGCTTTCATGGCCCGTGGACGAGCACACGGTTAGTTTGCAACCAAGGAGTCTTCCCATGCGCAGTTCCCAAGTCGTCCTCGCTGCGGTGATCGCGGTCGGTCTGGCCGCCTGCGGCAGCACACCGCCGCCGCGCCCGGTCGCCCCCGTCGTACCGGTGGTCAGCACCGCGCAGATGGCCGAATCCAATCTGTCGCCGGCCTCGGCCAGTCTGGTCAGTGGACGCCTGGCGCTGGTGCCGGACGCCCGTGGCGTGCACATCACCGGTGTCATCGGTGGTCTGCAGCCGCTGCAGGTGGCCGGGTTCCACGTGCATGAGCGCGGCGACTGCAGTGCAGTGGATGCCAGCAGCGCCGGTGCGCATTTCAATCCTGCCGGGCAACCGCATGGCCGCAACAGTGCCGGTGCGCATCACGCCGGTGACATGGACAACCTGCGCGCCGATGCGCAGGGCCGCGTCAACGTGGACATCCGCCTGCCAGCGGTTACCCTTGGCGGCGGCGCAGCCACCGATATCGCCGGACGTGCGCTGATCGTGCACGCCAACGCCGACGATTACCGCAGCCAGCCGGCCGGCAACGCCGGTGCCCGAATTGCCTGCGGCGTCATCCGGGTCGTGCGCTGATCGCGCAGTCCCACGACGTCGTTTCTTCCAACGCTACCCGCAAGGAGATCCACATGCGCCTGATCCACACCACGCTGTTCGCTGCCATCGCCGCGCTCGGCCTGACCGCCTGCAACAAGCCGGCCGACACCACCCCGGAAGCCACCCCGGCTGCCGAAGCCACGGCGTCCCAGCCAACCGCTGAAGCGACCCCCGAGGCACCGCCGGCAATGACCAGCGAAGCCCATGCCAACCACACCGCCAGTGCCGACCTTGCTGCCACCCAGGGCAATGACGTCAAAGGCACCGTGACCTTCAGCGTCGTCGACGGCAAGGTCCACGTGAAGGGCCAGGTCAGCGGCCTGAAGCCGAACAGCGAGCATGGCTTCCACATCCATGAGAAGGGCGACTGCAGTGCGCCGGACGGCGCCAGCGCCGGTGGCCACTTCAATCCGGGCCAGGAAGACCATGGCAGCGTCGCCAGCGAGCCGCATCACGGTGGCGACATGCCCAACATCAAGGCCGACGCCCAGGGCAACGCCGTGGTCGATGCCCCGGTCTCGACCAACGTCAACATCGGCAAGGGCGATGGCTTCGACATCATCGGCCGCGGGCTGATCGTCCATGCCGACGCGGATGACTACAAGACCCAGCCGACCGGCAATGCCGGTGCACGCCTGGCCTGCGCGGTGATCAAAGCGGCCCCGTAATCCGGGCCGTGTTTGACGAAAAAACGCCGGCGAACGCCGGCGTTTTTTTTAAATAACGGGGACGGAGGTAGTTAAGCCGCCGGCTTAACTACCTCCGTCCCTATTAACGCGCCAGCAATTCGCGCGCGTCCTGCCCGGCCTCGCAATGCACGAACAGCACCGGCAGGCCGTGCGCTTCCAGCACGGCGGCCATCTGCCGCTGGCGGATCAGGTACTGGTCGTAGATGCCCTGCAGGCGATCACAGTCGCCGGTGCCGTGGTTGTAGTACGCACACCAGCCGGCGGGATCGAACAGCGCCATACGCACTTCGCCATCAGCGTATCGAAGCAGCGGCTCCGGCGCGGCATCCAGCCACTCTTCCACGTGCGGTGCCATCAGCGCGGTTTCGATCAGCGGCCACAGAATCGCCAGGCCCTGGTTGTCGTACTGCATCGACATCATCGCGGCGAGGTCATTCACCGTGAAATAGCGGGCGTGCTCGATCTGCGCGCCGAAGGCATTCTGCGCCTGCAGCGCGGTATCGGCCTGCGCCATGCCCTGGGCCAGCAGCACCTCTTCCAGTGCTTCGGCCACGGCCTGGGTCTGGACGACTTCGGTGCCGGTCAGCAGGAACGGGACGACCCGCAGGCCGCCGCCGGTGAGGCTGGCATCGGCCTGGAACGGCAGCGGGACATCGCCGTCGGCGCCGGCACCAAAGGCCAGCACGCGCGGGCCCTGGTTGCGGCCCGGGGCGCGCATCTGCAGTTCTTCCAGGCGCCGGTGCACCGGCCAGCCCGGGCGCAGGATTTCCGCCGGATCGAAATGGGCGCCGGCGAACACGAAGTCCAGCCCGCTGACGCCGGGCACCAGCTTGGCCAGATCGCGGCCGACGCGTTCGGCCAGTTCACCAGCCTGTTCGGAGGACAGCGCGGCATGGCGCGGGGCGTCGCCGCCGGCCAGTTCCAATGCCAGTACGCCAATGGCATTCATGCCGTGGTCGGGTTTGCTCATGGTTTCACGGTTGGCCCATCACAGGGCGGCAGCTACACTTGGCCCCATTATGCCTGCTCCTTCGTGCAGGCCATGTTGCAGACACCCCTCCCATGCCAGGTATCTCCATGCCCAACGCCCGTCCCGTCGCCATCCTCGGCGGCGTCCGCATTCCGTTCTGTCGCCAGAACACGGCTTATTCGGACGTCGGCAACCTCGGCATGTCGGTGCGTACCCTCGGTGCGCTGGTCGAACGCTTCGGCCTGCACGGCCAGCAGTTGGGCGAAGTGGCGATGGGCGCTGTGATCAAGCACTCCAGCGACTGGAACCTCGGCCGCGAAGCCACGCTGTCCTCGGGCCTGTCCCCGCTGACCCCGGGCATCACCATGCAGCGCGCCTGCGGCACCTCGCTGGACACGATCATCGCGGTGGCCAACAAGATCGCGCTGGGCCAGATCGATTCGGGCATCGGCGGCGGCTCGGATACCACCTCCGATGTGCCGATCGTGTACGGCAAGAAGCTGCGCGCGCGCCTGCTGGCGGCCAACCGGGCCAAGAGCACCGGCGACAAGCTCAAGGCACTGACCCGCGGCTTCAAGCTGAGCGAGCTCAAGCCGGAATTCCCGGGCGTGGCCGAGCCGCGTACCGGCAAAAGCATGGGCGACCACTGCGAAGACATGGCCAAGGAGTGGAACATCTCCCGCGACTCGCAGGACGAGTGGGCTGTGTCCTCGCACAAGAAGCTGGCCGCCGCCTATGAGCGCGGGTTCTTCACCGATCTGATCGCGCCGTTCCGCGGCGTGGAGCGCGACAACATCCTGCGCGCCGACACTTCGCTGGAAAAACTGGCCACGCTGAAGCCGGCGTTCGACAAGGTCTCCGGGCGCGGCACGCTGACCGCCGCCAACTCCACCCCGCTCACCGATGGTGCCTCGGCGGTGCTGCTGGCCAGCGAAGAATGGGCGCGCGCGCATGGCCATGAGCCGCTGGCCTACCTGCGTGATTCGCAGGTGGCCGCGGTTGATTTCGTGCACGGCGAAGGCCTGCTGATGGCACCGACCATCGCCGTGCCGGAGATGCTCAAGCGCAACGGCCTGACCCTGCAGGATTTCGACCTCTACGAAATCCACGAAGCGTTCGCCGCCCAGGTGCTGTGCACGCTGCGCGCGTGGGAAAGCGAAGACTACTGCCGCAACCGCCTCGGCCTGGATGCGCCGCTGGGCAGGATCGACCCGGCCAAGATCAATCCGCTGGGCTCCTCGCTGGCCACCGGCCACCCGTTCGCCGCCACCGGTGCCCGCGTGATCGCCACGGCGGCCAAGCAGCTGGCCGAGCGCGGCGGCGGCCGCGCGCTGGTCTCGATCTGCACCGCCGGTGGCATGGGCGTGGTGGCGATCGTCGAGCGCTGATCGCCCTGCGCTTCATTGAACGAAGAAGGCCGCCCAAGGGCGGCCTTCTTTTTTGTATCCGGCGGAGGTGTGCACCCTTCGGCTCTGGTAGTGCCGGCCGCTGGCCGGCTCCTCAAATCCTCTCCGGGACTCCGCATTGCCGGCCAGCGGCC
>NZ_JASCOO010000030.1:0-42969 GCF_029959485.1 Stenotrophomonas sp. PS02301 | reverse complement strand
TAGCATCGTCGGCAGCGTCATATGTGTATACGCGACCGACCCTGCTCCGGGGCCGGGACCCGGCCCGGGACCTCATCCGCCTGGACCTGGCCCTGGCCCTGGCCCCGGGCCGCATCCGCCCGGGCCACCCCCTCCGCCGCCCCCGCCGCCGTACTGGGACCATCCCTTCTGGGATGCCGCCGCGTTCACCGCAGGCGTGGCCGTTACGTCGGCCGTGATCGGATCGATCGTCTACTCGCTGCCGGTGGACTGCAGCACGGTCGTCGTCAACGGCATCGGCTACCAGCAGTGCGACAACGCCTGGTATCAGCCGCGCTATGCGGGCACCACGGTGCAGTACATCGTCGTGGATGCGCCGCGATGAGGTGCCGGCGGCATCCGGCCTGGCTGGCGCTGCTCGCCCTGCTGGGTGCCGCGCCCCTCGCCGCGCAGCAGGCGCCGGCCGGGTCGGCGTCCTCCGACGACATCGCACGCAAGCTCGCCGATCCCGGTGCGGCGCTGATCTCCGTGCCGTTCCAGTACAACTACCAGGGCTCGGTCGGGCCCGGCGGCGATGCGCACAACCAGCAGTTGAAGATCCAGCCGGTGATTCCGTTCGTCGGCGAGAACGGCAAGTTCATCCTGCGCCCGATCCTGCCGCTCAGCTGGAACCAGTTTCCGCAGGACAAGCACGGCACCGGGGACCTGTTCGTGCAGGGGTACTACATCCCCAAGACTGCAGCTGAAGCGCACGGCACCGAATTCGGCTACGGCTTCGCCGCGCTGCTGGATACCGCCTCGCACGACAGCCTCGGCACGGGAAAATACTCGCTCGGCCCGGCCTTCATCCTGGTCCACAAGACCAAGGCGTGGACCGTCGGCGCACTGGCCAATCATGTCTGGTCGGTCGGTGGCGACGGCGCCCGCGAGGACGTCAGCAGCACCAGCGTGCAGCCGTTCGTGACCCGCAATCTGCCCGATGGCTGGTCACTCAGCGTCACCTCGGAAACCAACTACAACTGGAAGGCGGCCAGCGGCGATGCCTGGACGGTGCCCCTGGGCGCCACTGTCTCCAAAGTGCTCAGGCTCGGCCATACCCCGGTCAGCATCGGTGTCGGCGGCTTCTACAACGTGGACCGGCCGCAGTACGCCAGTCGCTGGACCGGCCGGTTGATCGTGACCCTGGTCTTTCCCGAATGAGGCAGCTTCCCATGAACCGTTCTCTCCTTGCCGGCACCGCCCTGATCCTGCTGGGCGTGGCCCCCCTCGGCTGCAGCACCTCCACGCCCACTCGCAGCGACGCACCGCCCTCCACCGAAAAGAGCGAGGCACAGAACCAGGCGCGTACCGCCACCGCCGCAGTGCTCTCGCGGCTGTATGCCGCACAGCCCGGTGCGCGCCAGGCCGTGGAGCAATCGGCGGGGTACGCGGTCTTCCGCAGCTTCGGGGTCAAGGTGTTGATTGCCGGCGGCGGCGGTGGGCATGGCGTGGCCATCGACAACCGCAGCGGGCAGGAAACCTTCATGCGCATGATGGAGATCCAGGCCGGACTGGGCTTTGGCGCCAAGACCTTCGATCTGGTCTGGGTATTCAAGACGCCCGAGGCGTATCAGGATTTCATCACACGCGGCATCGAGATCGGCGGCCAGGCAACGTTGGCAGCGAAGGTGGACAAGGCCGGCGGTGGGCTCACCGGCGCGGTGCAGATTTCCGAGAACGTCTGGGTGTACCAGATGACCGAAAGCGGTCTGGCGGCGGAGCTGACCGTCAAAGGCACCCGCTACTATCCCGACAAGACGTTGAACTGAGCCGGCAGGCCAAGGAGTTCCCATGCATGGCCATCCGCTGGTCTGGATCGTCAGCCTGTTCGTCCTGCCCCTGGTGGCGGCGCTGGTGCTGAGCCTGTTCGTCCGCCACCGCGGCATCAGTGCCAATGCGGTGCTGGCCTGGTTCGTGATCGTCTGCTGGTGCGGCGCGCTCGGGGTGATTCTCTCGCAGGTGTGGTAACTGGTAGTGCCGGCCGCTGGCCGGCATCACAGCGATTGCCCGAGCTCGATGAAGAGCACGTTCTCGCCGCCTTCGCGGAATCCCATGCCGAAGATCAACGGGCCGACCCACGAATCAAAGCCGAGGAACACGCTGCCGTTCCAGATGCCGTCGCTCAGTGACATGTCGCTGCGTCGCTGCCAGGCATTGCCGTACTCCACCGTGCCCCCGACCTGCGCCGAGCGGCCCAGCAGCTTGCCCAACTCATAGGTATAGCCGGCGAACCCGAGCGCATAGTCCTGGCCAGTCAACTGGTTGTGCTGGAACCCGGCCAGCCGCCAGCGCCCGCCGAGGCGGTAGAGGTTCTGCACCGGCGCCGTGCCCGACGCGGTCACGTGATAGCGCAGCCCAAGCTGCAGCGCATGCTTGCCAAACGATCTGGCGGCCACGGCATCCAGATCGATCTGGCCGAAGCGGGCATCTGCGCCGAGACTCGGGCTGGACTGATACGTCCCCGCCGTAACGAGATAACCATCGCGCGGGAAGTACACGCTGTCGATATCGTCCAGGGTCGCCTGCGCGATCCACGCGCCCTCGTCGAAGTTCACCCGTGGAATGGTGGGGTCGCCCACTTCCACCTCCGCATTGCCGGTATAGCGCTGCACGCCGACCGACAGCGCCAGCACATTGGACACATTGCGGAACACGGCCAGCGTCGCACCGGTACGACGCACGCGATAGCGCGCGATCTTGTCGCCGTCATCGTCGTAGAGATTGAAGCTGCGGGTCTGGAACCCGCCGCCCGCCTGGAAGGCGTAACGATCGTGCAGATCGAACGGATGATAGTACTGGCCGGTCAGCCCCGGCTCGCTGCCGATCTGCAGGGCGATACGCGCTTCGGCACCGTAGGGCGACAGCGGCGAAAACAGCAGGCCGGCGCGCAGGTTGCTTTCGTGATTGCCTTCCAGATCATTGCTCAGGCTGAGCCCGGCTTCCAGGTACACCGGTCCGTTGGGCTTGGCATACGCGGACACCACCACGCCGGTGCGTCCGTCATGCTGCTTGACCTCATAGTTGATGCTGGCCAGCGTTCCCATGCCGTAGGCGCGCAGTACACCGGCCTGCATCGCCTCGATATCCAGCGGCGCGCCGACGTGGACCGGGAGATAGGACAGCAGCAGCGCATCGGCATAGCCGGTGTGGTTGTCGACCTCGACGAAATCGATGATGGCCGGTGCCACCGGATGCGTCCGGCCGGCACGCTCGGCGGCCAGTCGGGTGTACTCCTGTGGCGCCTGCGCGAACGCCTGCAGCGCCGGCGCGGCCTGGTCGGCGGCGAGCTGGCCGATCCGCAACGCCTCGGGCGCCTTGTCGAAATCGCCGGTGGCCACCTTGCCGGTCAGATCGGGCGAGATCAGCAGATCCTGCGCGCCCAGACTGTCCAGTTGTGCCTGCGCGCTGCGGGTGGTCAGGAATCCGCTCAGCTGGCTGATCACATCCACCAGGCTGGCGTCGCGATCCAGCGCGCTCAAGGGCGTGCCGACGTCCACCGCTATGACCCGGTCGGCCCCCATCGCGCGTACCACATCAATCGGCACCTGGTTGGACAGGCCGCCATCAAGCAGCACGTGCCCGTCGATCACCACCGGCCGGAAGATGCCGGGCAAGGACATGCTCGCGCGCATCGCCATCGGCAGGCTGCCCTCGGCCAGCACCACCGGCATGCCGGTATTGATATCGGTGGCGACCGCCCGGAACGGGATCGGCAGGTCATCGAAGCGGCCATTGACCCGGCCGCCGCCGGTGGCGCGCTCGAAGAGGGCGATCAGCTTTTCGCCCTCGGAGACGCCACCAGCCAGTGCCACCGCCTTGCCCTCGCCGCCGAGCCCGATGCCGATCGGTGCCAGCTGGGCGTAGTCGTCGGCCTTGCGTCGCAGGGAGCGCTCACGGCGTGGCAGGGTGTCGGTGAACAGGCTCAGCCATTCGGTGCTCAGCACCAGCTGCTCGATCTGTTCGGGCGTGGAGCCGGAGGCATACAGGGCGCCAACCAGCGCCCCGGCGCTGGTACCGGCGATGCAGTCCACCGGCACGTGCAGCGCCTCCAGCTGCTTGAGGATGCGCACGTGTGCGATACCGCGTGCGCCGCCGCCGCCCAGCGCCAGCCCGACCCGTGGCCGGGTGTCGCCCGGGCCGCGCACGCCGCAGTGGTCTGGCTGGCCTGCCGGAGCGACAGCAACCACCGGTTCGGCGGCCTGCAGCGGCGACAGGGCGCCACTGGCGCACAGCCACGCCACGGCGAGCGCCGAGGCGCGCGATACACGGTGCCCGGGGCGTTTCAGCGCCACGCGCTGCCGACCTGGATGTAGAACGTGTCGTCCTCCGGCCCCCACGCATAGTCCACGCCGACATGCATGCCCAGCTGGCGGGCGATCAGATAGCGCACGCCCGCGCCTTTTGACACCTGGCTGGCGCCGTCGCTGAAACTGTTGTGCCGGCCCCAGGTGCGCCCCGCACCGACGAAGCCGATCAGCGCCCAGCGCTGGGTCATGTTCCAGCGCAGCTCGCTCTCCAGCACCGCAGCCCGCGTGTCCTGGTAACGTGCCGAGCCGATGCCGCGCAGGTCGATGTAGGGCAGTCGATAGAACGGAATCTCACCGTTGGCCCAGCGGGCATCCGCGCGCCCGCCGAGCACGAAATGCTTGCCCATCGGCCAGTAACCGTAGGCGTGCCCGCGATAGCTCTGGAAACTGGCATCGCTGCCGATTCCCGGCAGATACGCGTTGCCTTCGATCATGCCAAGCCAGCCGCTGGAAGGCGTGAACGGGTTGTCGCGCGAATCGTACTCCAGCGACAGGCCCAGCCCGGAGCTGCGCCTGGACAGTTCGTGTGGCTGGAAACGATCGCGGTCGGAGGCGACATCGAAGCCGATATCCAGATCCATGTAGATCCAGGCCAGGCCGACATAGAGATCGCGGTCACCCAGGCGCCGGAAGCCCTGCTGGAACGACATCAGGCCGTCCATGTTGTAGTCGATCTTCTGCGCGGGCAGCACCGTGCCGGGCGTATAGAAGCCCAGATTGAACGACGCTTTGGCGACGCCGCCGCGGTAGCGCCAACGGTCATCGTCGAAGTGCAGCGA
Organism: Stenotrophomonas sp. PS02301; assembly: GCF_029959485.1. Lineage (NCBI taxonomy): Bacteria > Pseudomonadati > Pseudomonadota > Gammaproteobacteria > Lysobacterales > Lysobacteraceae > Stenotrophomonas > Stenotrophomonas sp. PS02301. The sequence continues at coordinate 37,865 of NZ_JASCOO010000030.1, read as the reverse complement.
GGCGCCCACGCCATACGCTTCGCTGCCATTGGAGGTGCGCATCGCGCCACCGCCATAGATGTCCGGCGTGACCATCTTCGGGGTGCCGCCCTCACCTGCCGCTGCCGACGCCGGTGGCCGATGGAAGAACGCCAGCGCCACGCCGCCGCCATTGCCCACGGCGGGGTCGGTCACGATGATCGGCACCGGCAGAAAACCGCGGTGCTCCAGCAACCAGCGCGACATGTCGAACCGGCCGTCTTGCGCGTCACGGAACAGGGACGCCCGCGGCGCCGGAGCGGCCGCGGGCGCCGGCGCAGGCGATGGCGCGGCGGGCTGCTGGGCGATCGCGGCGCAGGGCGTGAGCACGCCCAACAGCGAGAGCAGGCGTACGGCATGGCCGATCGACACGGTGCACCTCGGGGATGGGAAGCCAAGTGCGCGGGCCCGGGCCGGTGGGAGGGAACAGCCCGGCGCGGGCCCACGCGGTTGAACGCATCTCAGGCCGTGCCGCAGCGATCAGCGTGCGGCGGTCGTGCCCGGCGGGAACGCCGCAAACAGCTTGTCCAGGCCGGCTTCCACCGCCGCGTTGACCTTGTCCGGCGAGGTCGGCACGGTGCCACTGGCGGTGCCGCGCCAGACCGCCTGTTTGGTCTTGGCGTCGAACATATCCACGACCAGCGTGCCGACGTCATAGGTGTGCACCGTGGTGGTGGCATTGCCCATGGCCATCCCGCCACCCCAGCCACCGCCCCGCCAGCCCCAGCCGCCCATGCCCGTCCCGGAGTAGAACGTATCCAGGGTCTGCTTCTGGCCGGTGGCGATATGCGCTGCCAGGGCGATGTCGCCGTTGGGCGCTTCGCGCAGGCCCTTGGCCTGCAAACGTGCGTTGATGCCGTCGATGATGCGTTGCTGCACCAGCGGCGAGCTTGCCTGGGGTTTCATCGCCCAGGTGTAGGTCTTGTAGGAGGCGAAACTGGCTGACGGATCGAAGTCGGTCTTGACGGTCGGTGTGGATGCACAGGCAACCAGGGAGGTCGCCAGGACGGCGATGGCAAAGGCTTTCATGACGCGAGTCTCCAAAGGCGGGATGGAAAGACGCGCTGCGGTCGCAGCCGTCCTGGGGCGGGCCGTGGTGGCCGGTGGTTACAGCCCCACGGTAGTGCACTGCCGGCCACGCGTAATGCGCATAACTACGGTAGAGAGGCGGGAAAAACTACCGAGTCAACGCGGCGGATTGATCACCACGTATTGCACGGTGGTCCCGGCATAGCGCGGCTCATACCAGACGTTGCCGCACTGCTGGTAGGCCATGCCGTTGATCACCGTGGTCACGCAGCTGGGCGGGACCGAATTGACGATCGAACCGATCACCGCCGAGGTCACGGCCACGCCCGCCGTCACCGCTGCAGCGGTGGCGAAGGGATGATCGTCCCAGTGGTTCCAGTGGTCGTCGTGGTAGTTCACATCCACATTGACGTTGCGGTTCACGTTGCGATTGACGGTGCGGTTGCTGTCGATGTTGCGGTTGATGTTGGCCCCGCGGTTCACGTTGCCGCCCTGCGGGCGCTGTACCGGGCGGTTGATGCTGGTATGGGCACTGGCGCGCGCGCCGCCGCCATGGAACCCGCTGCGCTGCGCGCTGGCCGGTGCGGACACGGCCAGCAGCAGCGCCAGCAGCATGCCCGCCGCCAGGGAGGAGGCCACGAAGAAGCGGTTGATCACGGTACGCATGTCAGTTCTCCTGCCCAGCATCGGTGACGACCACCGCGACCGGCACCAGCTTGATGCGGGCGGCATCGGCCGGCGGCGTGAACTGGAAGGCGGTCGCGGGCACGGCGCTGCGGGTGTCCCAGCGCAGGTGGGCGCGGTACTGCGGCAGCGCCGGATCATCCAGTGAGGTGATCACCAGCTTCTTCGGCAATGCGGTGGCCTTGCTGACCCACAGCTGCCAGTCCACGCCGTCCTGCTTGAACGCGTACTGCTCGATCGGCTCGCCGTCCACCGTGCCACCGCCGATGTGCAGCGCGCCACGGATGGCGGTTTTGGGCGCCTTGTCGGTGCCCCACAGGAACATGTCGGCCAGCGGCATGTCGATGCCATAGCGGGCGGCGGCATCCTCCACCAGTTCGCCCAGCGTGCTGTTCAGTCCGTCCACCTGGGCGTAGTACTTCAGGCGCGGCGAATACAGCGACAGCGCCTTGCCGTCGTAGAACAGCTGGCGCAACTGACGATCGCTGCGCAGCTCCAGGAACAGCTGGTTCGGGGCGCGCACCTTGTAGGTCACCACGCCATCCAGTTCCACCTTCTGGCCGTCTTCCAGCACGATCTCGGTGCTGGCGTCGGAGCTCAGCGAGAACTGCTTGAGCGCACGCAGCGCAGCGCCCATGCGGTCCAGGGCGGCCAACGCCTCGGGATCGCGCTCGGGGGCGTCGGCCGGTGCAGCCGGGGGCGGTGCGGCAGTGGCAACACGGGTAGCGCCGTGCGCGACGGGCACCAGCGCGGCCAGCATCAGGCAGGCCGACCACGCAACCGGGGGAATGGCAGAGGACATGACCGTTACTCCATGGCACGGTAAACAGGTGGCCGCCGGCAGGCGGCCGGGATCAGAAGCCGCCGCTGATCGACAGACTCCACGGGTCGCCTTCGAAGCGGTTCTTGACGCTGAATTCGCCGACATAGCGGAACGACACATCCACATGCTCGCCGCCGGACCATTTCTTGCCGTAGGTCAGCACCGGGCCGATACCGAACGAGCGGCCTTTGAAGCCCCCCAGGCGGTCGGCGGTGTCGCCCTTGTCGTCCTGCAGCTGCTGGATCCAGCCACCGGCGGCCCCGAACCCCCAGCCACTGGCGGTGCGCTTGACCAGCAGCGCATCGGCCCGTGCGACCACGCCGTTCTTGTAGTCGGTATCGTCGTTGCGGGTGTACCAGTCGGTGGCGCCCAGCACGCTGAATTCCAGCGTGCCCTTCTGGAACAGGTGCGTGTAGCCCACGCTGGGCGAGAACGTCCAGATGTTCATGCCCGGATTGGCCAACCGGTTCGGGTCGTACTTGGCGGTGGGCGCATACACGTACACACCGAAGGAAAGGTGCTGCACCTCGCTGATGTGGAACCCGGCGATCACCGGGGCGAAGTACACGTCGAACAGGTTGGAGGCATGGTCCTTGGTCTGGAAGCGGTTGCCCAGCGGGCCTGCCAGGTTGGCGGTGACCTCGGCATCGATGTACGGCACGGTCAGCATGGAAGCGAAGTTCCAGCGCCCGGGCTTGGTCGGCCACACGTACACCCCGGTGGCAGCGGTCAGGTTCACGTCGGCCTCCAGGCCCAGCGAGATCTGCCCGGCGATGGGCGCGGGGCGGTCGCCGCTGATCTTGCCGTTGTAGCGGATGTAGCTCAGCGACCACTGCATGCCCGGCTCCGGTGGAATCACACCGGCGTACGAGGTGATCTGCATGCCGGTGATCGAGCGCCCCAGCGCGCCCTCGGTCGCCCATGCCGGCGCGGCGGACAGTGCAGCCAGCGAGCCCAGCGCGAGGGCCAGTGGCCAGCGACGCGGCAGGCGGAGAAAGGACATGGTCATGCGGTGGCCCTCCGGCACGGGTGCAGGTTCATGGATACGCACCTCACAGCGGCTCCGGCTCCGGCGCCGGCCGCGTGGCACGCTGACGTTCGCGGACATCGGCGATGTCGCGCTCCAGGAAGTAGTTCAGGAACGTGCGGATCACCGCGATCGCGGCCAGCTGCCCGATCGCGTCCCAGCTGGTGTAGATCGACGATTCGATGATGTCCGCCGAGAGCTGCATGGTCAGCCCGGCCACCAGCCAGCGCCCGTACCCCAACCACAGGTCGCGGCGCTCGACGTTGGTCAGATGGCCGCGCAGCGCCAGCCGCACGGCCCTCACGAACACCACCACGGTGGCCATCGCGATCAGCACCAGGGCCATCGCATCGATGATCACCACCACCGGCTCGGTGATGGCGATCAGCCACGCCTTGAGAGGAAGCATCGTCGGGGCTCCGGTAGGCATCGCAGTGCGGGGGGTTCGGGTTCATCCGCGCTCCACGCAGCGGAAGCCGAGGTGGCAGGTGGAGGTGTCGATCGGCTGCGCCATGCGCGCCGCAGGGCGATAACGCTTGCAGTAATTCGGCGCGCACAGGTGCGAGCCGCCTTTCATTACCCGGCGTGGGACCGCGCTGCGATCGCGCGGGTCGTGGCTGCGTTCGCGCAGCCCCCCTCGCGGATTGTCGATCGCGCAGCACGGTTTGCTCTGCAGCTGGTCATGCTGCTGGTACCAATCGCTGGTCCACTCCCAGACGTTGCCGATCATGTCGTACAGCCCGTATCCGTTGGGCGGATAGCTGCCGACCGGTGACGTCCAGCGGTGGCCGTCCTCCTCCAGGCTCTGCCAAGGAAATTCGCCCTGCCAGGTATTGGCCTGGTGGCGGCCGCCGGGGATGAAGGTGTCGCCCCAGGCGAACTCACCACTCTGCTGGCCGCCACGCGCCGCGAATTCCCACTCGGCCTCGGTCGGCAGGTCCTTGTCCATCCACCGGGCATAGGCCAGCGCGTCGGCGAAGGTGACGTGGACCACCGGGTGATCCTCCAGGCCCTGCAGGCTGGACAGCGGACCGCGGGGATGCCGCCAGTCGGCCCCGGGAATGTAGTGCCACCAGTTGTGTGTGTTGCCCATGTCCACCGGGTGCGGCGGCTGCACGAACACCACCGAGGCCGGTTGCAGCAGCGCCGGGTCCGCACCCGGATAGTCACGCGGGTCGGCTGCCTGCTCGGCTGCGGTGACGTGGCCGGTGGCCCGGATGAAGCGGGCGAACTCCCGGTTGGTCACCGGGTAGCGATCGATCCGGAACCGCCCTACCCGCGCTTTGTGCGCCGGGCGCTCTTCGGGATAGTGATCGTTGGAGCCCATGCTGAAGACCCCGCCGGCCAGCTCGATCATGCTATCGGCCACGACACTCATGCGAACGGTGCCACGTTGAAGGTCATGCTGACGATCGCCAGCAGGCCCAGCAGCCACAGCAGGCCGGCGGTGATCAGGGTCAGCGAGATCGGGTAGTGACTCTCCCCGTGGATCAGGCCTTCGCGGATCATCTCCTCGCGCTCGGCACGCAGGCCCTGCATGTAGCGGATGTGATAGAGGATGCCGAGGGTCAGCAGAACCATGCCGAGGCCGACCAGCGCGATGCCGAAGTTGCGTGGCGCATGCGGGCGCAGGCCAACGCCGGGCACCTCCAGCATGTGGCCGAAGAACTGATAGATGGTGAAACCGAAGCCGATCAGCGACAGCGCCGTGCGGATGATCGACATCAGCGTGCGATCCGCGCTCATGCGCGTGCGCTGGAATGACATCCCGGTGCGCCGCGAGGAAAGCTCCATCGAGGTGGCATCGGCACCGCCCAGCAGCGTCTTGGCCTGCTCGATGGTGAGCGCACGCTCGGTCAGCTGCTCGCGGGGGTCTTGGGCACTCATCGGCGGGTCGTCTCGTGAGGGGGTCATTTGCGGTGCAGGAAGTAGCTGGCGATGCGGGTGATCGGGCCGCGCAGGATCAGATACGGCAGGAACCCGAGCACGACCGCGATGACGAAGGCTTCCACCGGATACTTGAAACCGCCGAACATGCGGAACTGGTAAATCACATCCATGCCGACCCCCAGCAGAAGAATCCGGGCGGTCGCGGTGACCCCTTCGCGCCAGGCGACCAGCCGGTCACCCGCAGAGCTGTGCGCCATCAACCAGGCATAGGGCGCCTTGCCCGCCTTGGCATCCTTGATGCCATCGATCAACGCCGCGATCAGTGCCATCGTCGGCTGCAGGAAGAAGCGGAAGGTCATGGGGCCATCCGCGCGATCGATCATGTCGGTCCAGAAGCGCGTCAGAATATCGATCACCAGGAGCATGGGCGGGATCCTTGCGTCAGGCCTCCAGCTTGGGCGCCGCCCGGTAGCCACACAATCGAGTTGTTACTGCAACCTCCCCAGTATTTTTACTGCGTCCAACGCGTGGAAAGGCAGCGCTATGCTCAGCGACATCGCGTCCGCTGCCCGCTGCAGCCGCGCCTTCTCTTTCTTCGCCACGGGCTGCCCCCATGCACCTGGACCAGCACCATTACTCCCTGATGCGCGGCGGACTGGTGCACCGGCTGCTGCTGGCCGCCGGCATGCTGCGCGGCACCGCCCGGCTCTCGCTGTGGATCGCCGTGGCATTGGTGGTGATCTCGCTGGCGCCGTTGGTGGTGATGACCGCGCGCGCGGGCACCCTGTGGACGCCCCCGCCGGGCATGCCGCTGCTGGGCGACTACGCAACCCTCGCCCGCGTGCTGCTGGCGATGCCTCTGCTGGTGCTTGCCGCCCCGCGCTCGGACACCTTGCTGCGCAATGCGTTCCGCCAATTGACCCGCGCCGGCCTGGTGCCACCGCAGCGACAGGAAAGATTGGCCGCACTGCTGGCGAAGGTGCGCCGCTGGCGCGATGGCTGGTTGCCTGAAGCGCTCTGTGTGGTGATCGCATGGCTGCCGCTGCTGTTCGGCACGGACAGCGTGAGCCTGCTGCCGGGCGTCGCCGACTGGCGGCTGGAGCACGGTGCATTGACGGCCGCCGGACGCTGGTACGAATGGGTCGCCGTGCCGCTGTTCCGGCTGGTGGCCTTGCTCTGGCTGTGGCGCTTCGTGCTGTGGACCGGCCTGCTCTGGCGACTGCCGCGTGTAGGACTGGCACTGCACGCAGAGCACCCGGATGGCGCTGGCGGCCTGGCGTTCCTGGGCATGGCGCAGGAACGCTTCGCGGTGCTCGCCCTGGCCGGCGGCATCCTGGTCGCCGGTGCGTGCGTCAATCATGTTCACTATCTGGGCGAGAGTCTGTATGACCTGCGCCACCTGCTGGCCGGCTATGTCATCGGTGCCACGCTCCTGCTGGTGGCGCCGCTGCTGGTCATGATGCCAAGCATGATGCGGGCCAAGCGCCATGCGCTGTACCGCTTCGATGCGCTGGGCAATCGGGCCGCGGCGCTGTTCGACCAGCGCTGGCGATCAGGGTCACGACAGGGGGCCGACGCGGATTCCCTGTTGGACCATGGCGATGCATCCGCGTTCGCTGATTTCAGCGGCGTCTACAAGGGCTTGGCCAGCATGTCGGTGCTGCCGTTGAACCGCTGGAATCTGCTGTGGATCGCCCTGCACGCCATCGTGCCTCTGCTGCCGCTGGTGCTGCTGGCGATGTCGGTGGATGAGCTGGCCCGCAAGCTGCTCGGCATCCTGGTCTGACTGCCCGCGCCAGTAGCGGGATCAGCCCTTGCGCGGGCCGCGCAGCGAGCGCGAGACGAACGATTCGCCCTTCAGGGCGGCCGCCACCGCCGGCAGCAGGTCATCGCCTGCGTCGGATTTGAGCACATAGCTGCACGCTCCCAGGCCCATCGCCTGCGTGACCATCTGGGGCTCGGCATGCACCGTGATGAACACCACGCCCAGCACAGGCCGCTGCAGGCGCAGCCGGCGCGCGGCTTCCAATCCGTTCATTTCCGGCATCGCGATATCGGTGACCACCACATCCGGCAACATGCTCTGCGCCGCCTGCACCAGCGAGGCACCATCCTGGACCAGGCCAATCACCTGGAACTGCTGGGACAGCAGGCTACGCAGCTGCCGCCCCATCGCGCATCCATCCTCGGCCAGCAACACACGGACAGCATTCATCGCACTCGCCCGCTCGATGCCTGCCACGATGATGTGGCCGGACACAGTACGGTAACAAGGGAAAAACAACCGTTGGCGGGCAAGTAAATCTACTTGCCCACCCGCAGGCGGGCGGCCTAGTGGCGGATCAGACCTTCCAACTCGGCCTTGCGCACCAGCTCCAGCGTGCCGTGCACGCCCAGTTCCTGCATGATCGCGTACTTGTGCGATTCGATCGTCCGCACCGATACCCCAAGCTCGTAAGCGACCTGCTTGGAGCGCAGGCCGCGCGCCACGTATTCCAGAATCCGCAGCTGCTTGTCGGTCAACACATACTGGCAGCGACCCGATGCCACGATCGCGTTGGCCGCCAGTGTCGGCGTCACATACGTCTGGCCGTCCATCACCCCATTGATCGCGCGGACCAGCTCGTCGCCGGCCGCACTTTTGAGAATGTACCCCCGCGCGCCTGCCCGGATGGCCTCGGCCGCCATGCTGGATTCGTCGTGCATGGTGAGGAACACGAAGGGCGTCAGGCACCCCTCGCTGCGGGCCTGACGCATCACGTCGATGCCGCTGATACCGGGCATGCTGATGTCAGAGACGACCACGTCCGGCGATTCGCGGCGTAGCGAGTCCAGCAGTTCCTCGCCGGAGGACACCAGCACGATCGATTCGAAACAGTCCATCAGCAATCTTTCGATGCCCTGCGCCACCAGCATGTGGTCGTCAGCGACGACCACCTTGCGGAAGGGCACAGACACCGACTGCGCGCACGAAACGCTCATTGCACTGCCTCCATTGGCTTCAATCATCCCCTGATTGACCTGCCGGTGCACGGTGCCTGATACCCAGCGCGAAGGCGCCCGCTCATGGCATCGCGGTGCAGCGGCAGCATGCCGAACATGCGAGTCACCGCGTGATGGGATCGTGATGCGAGGCACACCGTTGCAGCCGCCCAGGGACACGCTGTTCAGCCCTGCATTCAGCGTCGCAGGGTGTCTCGCGGACATTCACCGAAGACATTTCGATACATCACGGAAAAGCGCCCGAGGTGCCCGAAGCCCAGTCGCAGCGCGATGTCGGTAACGCTGTCCTGGCAGTCTGCGTGCAGCAACGCGCTGCGCGCCTGATTCAACCGGGCCAGTTGATGCCAATGACAGGGGCCGTGTCCGTAGGCATCACGGAACAGGCGTTCCACCTGGCGTTCGCCCACCCCCAGCGCCAGCGAGAGCGCGCGGCTGTCGAAGGGGCGATCCAGCTGCGCTTTCAGGTAGTCCTCTGCCCGGCGTACCACGGCATCGCGCTGGCGTTCGATCCAGCTCGGGTCCGCGCCTCGCGATGGCCCGGTGTCAGTCACGCTGACCGCGTCCACGAACGCCCCGAGCAGCAGGGCCGATTGCGCTGCCACCTGTTCCGGCGTGACCAGTCCCTCCCCATGGGCGGCCGCCTCCAGCGCCTTGGAAACGCCGTAGCGCAGGTTCCACGCATCGGCAGGCGCGGCAGCGCGGCTGCACCACCCGCTGCGCGGCAACCGCAGTTCGCGCCCCACTCTAGCCACGGCTTCACGCTGCAGCACGTCACGCGGGATCAGCAGCACCGCCCATTGCCAGCCACCAGGACGCGGCCGCACGTTGAGTTCGCTGTCCTCGGCGAACACCATCACCTGCCCGGCCGGGACCCAGCGTCCGTTGGCCCACATCGGCTGCTCGCAGGAGACGGCCATCGCCAGGGCGATCACGCCCTGCCCGAAGCTGCCACTGGCGAAGATCGGCAGCGAGTACGCGCCACTGTCCAGGCTGAATTCGGGAAAGACCAACCGCTGTAGACACGCGCGGAAGTGCCCGGCAGCCAGCAGGCGCTGCTCGAAGCGGGTGTCGCGCACCACCCCCAGCAACGCATCGGCGTCGAAGCCATCGACCACGAAGCGGCTGTAAGGGGCCATCGGTTCGTCCATGCCAGCTCCTGGGGCAAGTCGGAAATCGGATAGCGCGGGGGAAGACAACCTGCTTACATCGGCGCGATTGTGGGGCGGAAGCGACAGCGGAACAAGCAACGTCGCGATGTCTCCCCGCAAGCGTGAAACGCATCACATCGAGAGACGTCCGAAGGCGTATCGATCCGACGCTTCATCACGCACCGGCCGAGGTCCACGTGCCCGTCATTGCAACGGTAACGCACATCGCTCCTGTCGACAGCTCCACCGACATTCCGCCGGACGACCTCGGCAACACCCCGCCCTCCACACGCACATCACCCGGGCTTCGCAGCGCGCTCACGCAGGTGTTGCCGCTGCTGCTGGGGTGCCTGCTCGGGCAGCTGCTGCCGACCCTGGCGCAGATCCCCGGTTTCCGGCTGCATGTGCTGTGGATTCCGGGCCCCCTGCTGCTTGGCTGGTTGCTGTTTACCCCCAGGGCGCAATGGCGGACCTGCGTGCTCGCCGCCTGTGCGGGTACGGCGCTGGCCTTCGTGCTGGTGCCTTTCGTGGCGCTGCCGCGGCTGTTGGCCAGCGCAGGCGAATTCGCGCTGGTCATCGCAGCGGCTTGGCTGCTGCTGCGCTGGCGCGGAGAGCGCGCACCGCTGGAGGGCTACCGCGAGATCGGCCTGTTCGTGCTTCTGGGGTGCCTTATCGTGCCCGGCTGTGTGGCCTGGTGGCAGGCGCTGTTGTTCGCCGGCGGCCCACCGGGGCTGGCGCCGGGCGCGATGTTCACGTTGATGCTGTGCAGCAGCGTCAGCTATCTGCTGATCGTCCCGGCGGTGGTCAACCTCGCGCGTGTGCTGCAGACACCGGAGCGGCGCAATGGATGGCGCTGGCGAACGCTGGCCGTCGCGCTGTGCCTGCTGGGAGTGCTGGGCCTGGCCTGGGGCGTGGACTGGCGTGATGGGGTGATCACTCCCCTGCTGGTGCTGGTACCGATTCCGCTGCTGGTGTGGGCGTTGATCGTCTTCGGTGTGACCGGTGCGTCGATCGCCATGGTGATCGTTGCCCTGCTTGGCATGCAGCTCAGCATGGAAGGCATGGGGCCGTTCGCGTTCTGGACGCCGGACCGCAACCTGATCACCGCACAGGCGTGGACCTTGGGCACCGGGTGTGCGCTGTTGTTCCTGGGCGCGCTGTCGGAGCAGAAGCTCTCCAATCACCTCAAGCTCCAGCAGGCCTATCGGCGCCTGGGCGAGGTCACCGGGCGGATGCTGGTGGTGCAGGAGGAAGAACGCACGCGCATCGCCCGCGATCTGCATGACGACGTCAACCAGTCGCTCGCGGCCATTTCCATCTGCCTGAGCGCATTGCGCAATCAAATTCCCGATGCCGAGCGCCGCAGCGTGGTGGAACTTCAGGAGCAGCTGCTGACGGTATCCAACGACATCCGCTCGATCTCCCACGAGCTGCACCCCAGCATCCTGCGCTTCACCGGGCTGGCCAGTGCGCTGGATGCGTTCTGCATCAAGCGCAATGCGCGCGGCGCGTTGCGGGTGCGTTGCCGGATCGAGACGCCGCCACGGCTCAGCGACGAGCAGGAGCTGAGCTTGTTCCGGATCGTGCAGGAGGCCGTCAACAACGTGGACAAGCATGCGCGCGCCAGTACGGCCCACGTGCTGGTGGCGGTGCGTGGCGAGCAGCTGCTGTTGCGGGTCGACGATGACGGCGTCGGCATGCCTGCGCCCAGCGGGACACCGCCCGCGCCGGGCTTAGGCATGATCAGCATGGAAGAACGCGCGCGGCTGCTGGGCGGCACGCTTGAGGTGAGTGCCAGCCCGTTGGGGGGCACCCGTGTCGAAGTGCGTTTTCCGCTTGGCGACGCCGCAGTCGATCTGCCCCCCCTGCGGGCGGCACTGCACCAGTAAACATACTGGCGGCGGACACGTAGAAAGGCGGTTGTGCAGGGTGGGTCGCCCGCACACAGTAAACCGACACTTGCCCGTGGATCCCCCCATGCACTGGAATGCCCTGCCCTCCCGCTGTCGCCATGGCGCGGCCCTGCTCGCGCTGACCTGCGCGTTGACGGCCTGCAGTACCGCGCCGCCGGCATCCACGATGGCACCCACGGCGCCGCCGAGCGCTGTCGCCACGCCGGCGCCGGTGCCAGAGCTGCGGCCCGGGATTCCCGCCGGCTACCTCGGGCGCGCACTGCCGGACAGCCTGGCCCTGCTACCAGCGCCCCCGGCCAAGGGCTCGGCGGCTTTCGCCAACGATCAAGCCATCCATCGGGCCGCGCAGCAGCTGCGGGGGACGCCCCGATACGCGCTGGCGACCACGGATTCGGACCTGCACTTCCCGCAGGTGGCCAACACGTTCTCCTGCGCGCTCGGGGTGCCGATCAGCCAGCAGACATCGCCGGCGCTGTACCTGCTGCTGCAGCGCACGCTGGTCGATGCCGGGCTGGCCACCTATGCCGCCAAGGACCATTACAAGCGCACGCGCCCCTTCGTGTTCTACAAGGAAGGCACCTGTGCGCCGGCCGACGAGGCCTCCCTGCGGACCGACGGCTCCTATCCGTCCGGGCATACCGCCATCAGCTGGAGCTGGGCCCTGCTGCTGACCGAGCTGAGCCCGGAGCGCGCCGACGCCCTGCTCGCACGTGGCCGCGCGTTCGGTGAAAACCGCCTGATCTGCAACGCGCACTGGCAGAGCGACGTGCTCGAAGGGCGTGCGGTCGCTGCCGGCGCGGTGGCGGCCCTGCATGCCAACGCGGATTTCAACCGCGACATGGCGCTGGCGCGGGCGGAGATCCAGTCGCTGCGCAGCAACAGTGTGCAGCCCAGCAACTGCGAGGCGGAGAAAGCAGCGCTGGCCATCCCGATTCCCGGGGTCCTCTAGCGCACGGCCGTGCGTGACCCGGCGGCCCATGCCATCCTGCGCCGACATCACCAGCGAACAGGGCCGCTGAACCCCGCACCCGGGCGCCGCCATCGCACCGTGCTGACGCCATCCTCACCTGCGCCTGACAGTTGAAAAATAGTGCGCTTGAAGTGCATCCGCCCCGCCACTCCCGCCGTAGCTGAAGGTGCGTCACACCGGCGCATCCATTCGGGAGTTTGGTCATGAAGATCCAGTTCGCAGGCCTTGTACTTATCGGCTGTCTCGCCGCCACCGCTTCCCCGCTCGTCTTCGCGCAGGCCCCTGCCCCCATGATGGGCGCGCAGCACAGCAATCCGATGGTGGGGGGCGCGGCGATGTATGCCAACAAGGACATCATCGACAACGCCGTCAATTCCAAGGATCACACCACGCTGGTCGCGGCGGTCAAAGCGGCCGGCCTGGTCGATACGCTGAAGGGCCCCGGTCCGTTCACCGTGTTCGCGCCGACCAATGCGGCCTTCTCCGCGCTGCCCAAGGGCACCGTGGAGGGACTGCTGAAGCCGGAAAAGAAGGCGGACCTGACCAAGATCCTGACCTACCACGTGGTCCCCGGCGCGGTCACCAGCACCGATCTGATGGCCAAGATCAAGCAGGGCGGTGGCAAGGCGAGCCTGACGACGGTCGAAGGTGAAGCGCTGACCGCCCGCGTCGCCGGCAAGGGCATCACCCTGACCGACAGCAAAGGCCAGGTCGCGCATGTGACCATTGCCGATGTGAAGCAGAGCAACGGCGTGATCCACGTGATCGATAAAGTCCTGATGCCGTAACCGGCAATGGCGGCCGCAGATCGCCTGCGGCCGCCCCGGGTGGGAGGAAGAGATGACCTGGCGCGCCGTCTTCAGAACGATGACGGGGGAGACATCACGCTGTGCGGACGACGCGCCAGGTCAAGACGGTCCCTCGCCGGCGCACGGGTGCGCCGACGGGGTATGCGCAGACAGAGGTGAGCAGGCGGGACCGTGCGGCTTCAGCGCGGCAGTGCCCTGCCCGACAGTTCGACGCGCCGGTTCGGCGCCAGACACACGATCAGGGCCTTGCGCTGCGCCTGCTCGCACTGCACCAGCGGATCGGCCTTGCCGCGCCCTTCGGCAACGATGGCCGCCGCCGGCACCCCGCCGGCCACCAGCGCATCGCGCACGGCTTCGGCGCGCCGTTGCGACAGCACCAGGTTGTAACGGTCACTGCCGATCCGGTCCGTATAGCCGATCACCTGGATCGTCTGCACCCGGCTGGCATCGCGTACCTGCTGCAGGAGGGCATCCACGTTCCGGCGCCCCTCGGGGGTGAGCACGGCGCTGTCGAAGGCAAACATCGCGTCGGCCGCCAGCCGCAGCGGCTCGCTCGGCATCGGCGCGGGTACCGGGGGCGCCGGGGGGCGCGGCGGATCAAGCACGGCGGCGCAGGCCTGCGGCTTCCAGTACGCCGCCTGGGCGATGCCCTTGCCATCGAAGTCGACCTTGAACTGGCAGCTGAAATAGTCCCCGCCCGGGCTGCTGCGGAAGTTGAACAGGTAGTTCCATTCGCGCACGCCCCACATGCCCTCGCCGAAATGCGGGGTGCCCAGCAGGGCGTACAACTGGCGTTTGCTCATGCCACGAGCGAACAGGCGCAGGGTATCGACATCCACGAACAGGCCCTCCTTCAACGTGGCTTTGCGGGGATCCGGGAAGCTCGCCGCGTCGGTGTCGGCGCTCGCAGTGGACGGTGTGGTGCGTTGCTCGCCGTGGCTGGCGCAGGCACCCAGCAGCAGGGCCGCCAGGCTCAGGCCCAGTGACCGCAACAGCGGCACCTGGGTGGTGGATGTGGGCTGCATGGACATGGTGTTCCCCCTGTATGCGTTGAATACGGACCGCAGGTCCGGTGCCGGCAGCGCGCCGGCACCGGAGGCGGTCACCACTGGATGCCGGCACCTACCGCGACACCACCATCGCCGCGGCTGTTGGTCGACCCGCTGAACTTGTAGATCCAGCGCCCGCCTTCGGAGACCCCGGAGATGCCCACCGCCACGCCGGATTCGCCGTTGAAGCTGCCGGCGGCGAGCGAGGCCATGCTGCGGCCGGCCTCGTAGGGTTGCGGCAGGGCGGCCACCGCCATCGCCGAGGCCACACCGGCCGACGCACGGTTGTCGGTCTTCTGCAGGTTGCGGTCGAACGAGTCCATGCGCTCGTCGGTGTAGGCCTTGGACCAGTCCAGGGTCTGGGCCATGCCACTGCGCAGCTGGTCCACGTTGACGGCATCGGTCCCGGCGGTACCCGGGGCGACGTTGCGCACCGTCGTCGGCCCCGTGGCGGTACTGCCCAGGGTCACGCTGTTGAGGTTGGTGGTGCCATTGATGTTGCTGTCATAGCGGATCGTGCCCTGCTGCGAGGCCTGCAGCTGGCGCACGTTGACTGCATCGGTTGCTTCACTGCCATCGGCGACATTGGCAATCTGCCGTTCCGCGCCGCTGCTGCCCACCGAGACCGTGTTGGCCCGGTTGGCGACCGAACCGGCACCCAGGGCGACGCTGTTGCTGCCCTGCGCATTGGCCCCGTTGCCCAGCGCCGTAGCGTTGTTGCCCGCAGCGGCGGCGCCGGCGCCACCGGCCACGGCGTTGTCGCCAGTGGCGGCCGGCGCGGCCAGGTTCTGCGTGTTGTTGACCTGGAACATGCCGGACGTACCGTTGTTGATGTTGCTGATCTGCGTGTCCGTGTAGGTCTTGGACTCGCTGATCGCGTAGTTCACGCCGCTCTGCAGCTGCCCGACATTGACCGCGTCGTAGCGTTCGGAACCGTCCGCCACGTGGGTGACCTTGCGCTCGGCACCGGTGCTGCCGACGGCCACCTCGCCCACCGAGTTGCTGGCACCGGCCTGGCCGTAGGCACCGGTGTACCCGGCCTGTGCGCCCACACTGGCCACCGAGCCGGCGCCGAGGGCGACGCTGTTGTCCGCGCTGGCGCTGGCGCCATCGCCGATCGCCGCGCTGCCGCTGCCCGCCGCACTCGCCAGCGGCCCGATCGCGATGCCGTCGGCACCGCCCGCGGTGGCCGCGCCCTTGGTCGAGTTGACCTGCACGTACTGGCTGTTGCCGCCCGGCTGGATCTGGTCGATGCGGGTATTGAGGTTGGTCAGCGAGGTATCCACCGCCGAGAAGGCCACGGTGACGTCGCTGTAGTCGTTGGCGATGACGCTGCCATCGGTGGCGATCGAGGAGATGCGGAAGGTCGGCGCGGTCCAGATGCCGGTGTTGCCATCGAAGTTGGTGGTGCCGCCGAAATACCCGACCAGGGCAGCGTTGGTCTGGAACAGCTGGTTGCCGTTGACCGCATCCAGGCTGCCGGCCAGCACGCGTCCGTCGGCCAGGTTGGTCAGTGCCACCGCCGCGCCGCTGGCATCGCCGGCCAAGGTGATGGTGTTGGTCGCGTTGCCACTGGCATCGGCGTCGTACTTCACTGCCAGCCGGTCCACGGTGTCGGTCTGGTCGGCGACGTTGGCCAGCGAGGTGCTGACCGCATCGAAGGCGCTGCCGACGTTGTCATAGTTGCCCGTGGTGACCTGGCCATCACTGGCCACGTTGCTGATCGTGTAGCTCGGCGCGGTGACCATGCCGTTGGCATCCAGCGCAGCGCCGCCACCGAGGTGGGTGGCCACGGCCTGGTTGGCCGCGAACAGCTGCGCGCCGTTGATCGCCTCGCTGCTGCTGGCGGTGACACTGCCGGCGGCCAGGTTGCTGAGCGTGGTCGCAGCCCCACCGTTGCCCAGCGTGGCACTGGCGTAGTTCACGCTGGCATCGGGATTGAGGTCGTAGCGCAGTGCGCCCTGTTCGGACGCCTCCAGCTGGCCCAGATTGACTGCATCGGTGGCCTCGGTGCCCGCGGCCACGTTGACCACCTGGCGTTCTGCACCGACCGCACCGACGGACACCGTGTCCTGGCGGTCGGCCAGTGCGCCGGCGCCCACCGCGATGCTGTTGGCGGCCGTGGCCGAGGCACCCGTGCCGACCGCGATGCTGTCCAGGCCCGCGGCGGCGGCTTCCGCCCCGGTCGAGTTGATCTTCAGATAGCGGCTGCCAACACCGTTGCGGATATCGGTGATCTGCGTGTTGAGGTTCACCAGCGAGCCATCCACCGCGGAGAAGGCGTCGCTGGCGTTGTTGTACACCCCCTGCGCGACTGCACCGCCGGTGGAGATCGTGGATATCTGGAAGCTCGGTGCGGTCCACGCGCCGGTGACCGGATCGTAGCCAGTGACGCCGCCGAAGTAGTCGACAATCGCACTGTTGGTGTCGAACAGCTGGGCGCCGTTGATGGCCTCGGTGCTGGTTGCGTTGACCGCGCCGTTGGCGAGGTTGGCGATCGTGGTGGTGCCGGTGCCGCCGCCGAGGGTGACCCGGCGGAAGTCGGCGCCGCCTGCGCCATCGTCGTCATAGGTCACCGCGAGCGTGCCGACCGCATCGATCTGCGAGATCGCGCCCTGCAGCTGGGCCACGTTGACCGCGTCGGTGGCGGCGCTGCCGGCAGCCACGTTGCTGATCTGGCGCTCACCGCCGGCGAAGCCGACCGAGACTTCACCGGCCGACACCTGCTGCCCGTTCAGCCCGTAAGCACTGTAGCTGGCCTGCGCACCGCGGTTGGCGGCCGAACGGTACCCCAGCGCCACGCTGTTGGCCTGGTTGGAGGTGGCTTCCGCACCGAGGATGGTCTGGCCGTTGGCGGTGCCCGTCGCACTATCGCCGACGACCACCGAATGGCCCATGCGCGCGGCGTAATCCGCGGTCGGCACACCGGTGGGGTCGGTCGGATCATTGAGTCCGACGCCCGGGAACGCGACGTTGGCATCCTGCCGCGGCAGCTCATGCCGTGCGTTGGCACCGATGACCACTTCCTTGGAGCCGTTGGCAAACGCGCCATCGCCGACCAGTACCTGGTAATCCTGCGCAGCGTTGACCGCCCAGCAGTCCACGCTCGCCACCAGCAGATTGACGCAGGTGTTGGACCACGCCGGCGAGCCGTCGGGCAGCAGCAGGCCGAGCAGGCCATTGGGATTGCCGTTGTTGATGTTGTAGATGTAGCTGTCGGAGGTGACGCCACCGATCAGGGTCAGGTGGGAGCTGCCGCCGGTGCTCGCATTGCCCAGGCCATCGAGCAGCGTGCCGACCGGGGTCAGGTTGACCACCGGTAGGCCCAGCACGTTGGTCACCGAGTAGGTCTGCATCACGTTGGCGCTGCTGACCGACAGATTGCCATTGCGCACGTAGCCATCCCCACCCAGCAAACCCTGCGCGGTGGGGCCGACCAGCTGCGAGAGCGAACCGACCAACCCGGCGGTACCGATGACCAGGCCGGCATTGGGATCGGCCGGTGCCGGCCCTTTCGGGCTTCCCGGCGGCAGCGACGTCGGCGCCGGGAACACCGTGCCGAGGATCGGCGTGGTGATCGCACCGACCGCACCGAGCACCGGTGTGGTGATCGCCCCCACCGTGGTGCCGACGCCGTCGAGCAGGCCGCCAACGGCCCCGCCCACACCGTTCAACAACCCACCGAGCGCGTTGCCCAATCCGTTCGGCGCCAGCGCCATCGAGCTGGTCTGCACGGCACTGACGCCGGCATCCACGCGCTTGGGGTTGCGGTCGGCCGCATCGACCCGGTGGCCGACTGCATCCACCCGCACGCCGCCGGCGACGTTGCTGGCCAGCGATGCCTGCACGGCATCCGGTGCGTCGGGCGTTACCGTGGCCTCGGCAATCAATGCCGCCTTGGCCTGCACCTCGGCCGCCGCCAGGCGTGCCTGGGCGGCCGCATCGACGTTGGCCTCCAGTGCCACCTTCCGTGGTGACGGCGTCGCGGCGACCGCCACGCCCGCCGCCGCCTTCGCCTCGGCCTTGACCGGCACCCGCACCGTCGCTGGCGTCGGCGCAACCGCGGCGACCGCATCGATGTCGGCATGGGCATTCAACCTGGCACCGTTACCCGTGCCTGCCGCGATGCCCAGATCGGCCAGGGCCGCCCCCTGGGCACCCGGCGCGTTAACGCGCCTGGGCAGGTCCGCGTTCGCCTGCGCAGCGGCATGTACCTGCAGCGCCGGCCGCTGGGCCGTCGGTGTACCGAGGTTGAGATTGACCTTGGCATCCACGCTCAGCAGGGGGGCCGTGCCACGATCACGCGCCGCCGCGGCCAGCGCCACTTCGGCATCGAGCTTCACCGGCAGGGGTGCGGTGTACTTGGCGGTCAGTGCCTGCAGGTCGGTGAGGGTCTGGTTCTCGCCCGCCCATGCACTGCCCGTGCACAGTGCCAGCGACAGACCCAGCGACAGCACCGACATCGGCACCTTCAGATGCACCACCACCGGGCCAGCAGCCAGGCTGCCGCGCGCCGTGGCGATTTCGGAGACGACCACCAGGGCGTTCAGCCGGTGGCTCCACACCAATCGAAAGATACGGTTCATCAGGTATTCCCCCGTGTACGAATGCGTTGAACATCACCGGTGCCTGACGGCACGTGGATGTCATTACAGTCGAGGGGTCAAACCGCGAGCACTTCATTCCGGCAGCGCACACGTGCGTTCCGGCAAGACGAGGGGTAAAACCGGCAGGCCGATAGGCAATTTCGGCAGGTTGCCGAATACGTGCACGGCGGGCACGCAGCTGCCCACGTAACCCTCAGGCCGGGCTGCCCATCTGGGCCGGCGCACGCATCAGCGTGTCGCGCGGCAGCTCGCCGAACACGCGTCGATAGTTGTCGGCGAATCGCGACAGATCCCACAGCCCGCAGCTGAGTGCGATGGCTTTCACCGATTTGCGGCTG
The DNA here is from genome assembly GCF_029959485.1 of Stenotrophomonas sp. PS02301. NCBI lineage: Bacteria > Pseudomonadati > Pseudomonadota > Gammaproteobacteria > Lysobacterales > Lysobacteraceae > Stenotrophomonas > Stenotrophomonas sp. PS02301. The sequence continues at coordinate 18,557 of NZ_JASCOO010000030.1, read as the reverse complement.
GAATCGGCCATCGACAACCCGCGGCAGGCTGCGCATAACCGCAGCATCGACAGATACCGGTTGGGCGAGGTGCCGAACAGATCTTCGAAGGCATACCGCAACGCGCGCTCGCTCACACCGGCTGCGTCACAGATTTCATTCATATAGATATAACGACGCAGATTGAGCCGCATGAAGTTCTCGGCACGCTGCGCGATCAGATAATGCGTGCGCCGGCCGCGGCTGCAGGTAGGGTGGTCATCGCTGCCGGCGCCCAGCAGCGCCTGGATGTGGTCATGCAGAAGGGCGTCCACCGCATCGGCCGCCAATACACCGCCCTGCCCGGCCAAGGCCGCGTGCACATCGGCATAGCGCTGCGTCAGCCGTGCCCCTCCGCCGCTTCCCCCCGCCTGGAACAACGACAGCGCCTGCCCGGAAGGCAGGGTATTGCGCAGGCTCAACTCGGTCAGCTTGCGCTGCACACGTTGCATCGGCGCCAGCAGCAGGGTCAGGTGGGTGCCGGCGCTGAGGGTGAACTCGCTGATGCCTTCGGGCAGCACCGTCAACGCCATGCCGGCGGCCAATGGCATGCCATGGCACCAGCTTACATTCTCATCGGTGGCATGGATCAGCCCGAGCAGGCACCAGTCCTGCGGCAGCATGAAGCGGCCGCGGAAATGAAAACCGCTCACCGCGGTGCAGAACAACGCTTCGTCATGCACCTGCGATTCAATCGCGGCACGCGGGCCGTTGCCATCCAGCAGCACCATCTCCAGATCGCACACGCGCAGCACGCCGCTGAGCGAGGCCAGGTCGAATGCCCGCAGCCCGCTCTGGATCTGGTCATCCACCACACCATCTACCATGACAGTGATGCCCCCTTTGGCCTGGAACTCCGGTGCCTGCGCCGCATGGCCACCGGGTGCGCACTCCTGCGTGTCCTGCAGCGCATCCTGCTACGGCCAACCCGCCGCGGCGATGCCTGCCAGCCCGCCCACCTAAATCATTCAGTGATCGCAGCTAAATCATTCACTCGATGCGACATCGATTTACGCGAAGCCGTGGATGCGCATTTTTGGCAAGTATGCCCGAACTGGACGGCAGGTAAACAGAATCATAATCACCGTCACAACCAAGACCGCCCTGCGTGAAATCCAGCGTTTATGCGCCTGCCAATCGTGTCAAAAAGTTGACATCACAGGGCCATCACATAATCTACACCCGCACTTCACTTTGCCGCGATTACATCAACTCCACGCAATACGCAGAAAAAGAATCGTCATTTACTCAAGTTGAAACGACGCCTGCCGATTTTGTGTATTGGATACCGCGCGGTTCGTCGAGCATCCAGATCAGGACGCCCGGTTGTACCGACACGGTGATGCTGTAACGCAGGGGGAACGCCATGGACAGCAACCTTCATTCTCAGTGCCCGCATTGCCACTGCCGCACGTCGCAGGCAATGCCCGCACTGTCCAGCGCGATCTGCCGCCAATGATGTCGATCGGGCACTGTCCGCTCGATAGCGCAGGCCTGTAAGGGCTGCACCGCGCAGGATGCGCGGTCTGGATGGCCGTCCTGGCGGAGCCAGGCAACACCATCGGTACCAGGGGCTGTATCCGCCCGTTCGGGCTCTGATTGGGAAAGGGAGAAACCGTCATGAATGCATCCGTTCGCAAGTTCCTCGTGGAAGAAGATGGCGTGACCGCGCTCGAGTACGGCCTGCTGGCCGCCGTGATCGCGGGCATTCTGGTGGCCGTCGGCAAAAAGGAAATCCAGGGTTTCTTCGAGAACCTCTTCGAGAAGCTCGGTACGGTTGTTGACGACGCGACTGCGAAAGCATCGACCTGATCGTCTGATCTGACGCCAGCGCTGTCGCCCGGCTCTCCCGCGGCGACGGCATGGCACGGATCACGTTGTCGCACGACCGATTCGGGGGACTTACCGCATGGAACTTCTTCCCCTGCTGGCACTGCTGCTGGGTGTACAGGTCGCCATCCACGACCTGTATGCCCGGCGGGTATCCAATCGTGGGTTGCTCCTGGCTGCCGGGGTGGCGCTGGCCGCGCTTGCCTGGCAGTGGCTGATGGCCGGCCGCGGCTTTCCGGGCACGCATCTGCTCGGCTTCGCGCTGGGGTTGCTGTCGCTGCTGCCGTTCTATGCCATCGGCTGGATGGGCGCCGGTGATGTGAAGTACTTCGCCGTGCTAGGGCTGCTGCTGGGCGCCTCGCCGCTGCTGCCGATCTGGATCATCGCCAGCCTGCTCGCCGGCGCACATGCGATGTGCGTCATCGTCGCGCGGCGCCTTGCACCTGCGTTGTCCCACGGCGCGTTCTCCACTGTCTCCAGCGGCCCGGTGTCGCGCCGCTTGCAACCGGTGATCGCGCAATGGCGTCACGCACGCCAAGGGCGGGTTGGCATCCCGTATGCGGCCTACCTGGCGTTCGCCAGTCTGTGGTGGGTGCTGCAGCAGCACGTCGGCGGTGCTGCATGAGCGTCGCGCTCCCAGACCGCCGTCCTGCCCGGCGCCAACGCGGCATCGCCACGCTGGAATTTGCCTTGATGCTGATGTTCGGCCTGCTGCCGTTGCTGCTGGTCACCTATTCCGGCGTCATGATCATGGCCGTGCAGCAGACACTCTCGGCGGCATCGGCCGAGGGTGCACGTGCCGCCTTCCGCCATGCCACGCCGGGCGAACGCCGCACCGCCGCCTGCCTGGCGGCACGCCGCTCCATGCAGTGGCTGCTGACCTACGCGAAGCAGACGCCGGACTGCGCTACCGCAGGCGCCCCGCCGATCACGGTTTCCACGCCCACCCCCTGCGCGGATCTGCCCGCGGTGCAATGCATCCGTGTGGAAGTGAGCTATGACTACGGCGCCCACCCCTTCCTGCCCGGCACCGGCCGCGTCTATGGCTGGGTGATGCCCAAGCCCTTGCACAGCACCGCCGTGTCCCAACTCGATCTCGGCGGCAACTGATGACACTCCGGAGAACCGCATGCTCAAGTTGACCCGCGTCGCCGCGATCCTGCTGATCGGCCTGGCGGTGATCCTGGCGTTCGTCGCCTTCGGCATCAGCCGTCGTGCCAGCGAGGTAGCACCGGGCACGCCCGCGACCGTCGGCGCGCCCGCCCAACCGGCCACCTGGCCCGTGGTCGAAGCCGCCAGCGCACTGCCCGCCGGGCGGCCGATCGACGCCGAGGACCTGCGGGTCAGTGGTCATCCGCAGCGCCCCGTGGGCGCCTACACCTCGATCAACGCCCTGGTCGGCGCCGTGCCGACCCAGGACATCGCGGCCGGCACGCAGATCCAGACCGCGCAGATCGCGCAGGGTTTTTCGCTGCGCCTGAATCCCGGCGAGCGCGCACTGGCGGTGCCGGTGGACGAGCTGGTCGCCGCAGGCAACCGCATCCAGCCCGGTGATTTCGTCGATGTGTTCCTCAACCTGCGCGCGTCCGGCGGCTTGCGCGATGACGGTGACGCGCAGACCCGGCTGCTGCTGTCGCGGCTGCGTGTTCTCAGCTATGGCGCGCACGACATCCAGAGCGTTGCCAGCATGCCGAGCGATGGCAGCGCGCCCGCGCCGGACGACAGCCGGGCGCAGGACATCACCGGCGGCAGCACGACGGCCAGCAGTTCGCGCAGCGATGGAACGACAGCGCCGGCACGCAGCGCCGTGCTCGCAGTGCCGGTCGCCGAGGCGAACCGGCTGCTGCTCGGTGCCCAGCAGGGCAAGCTGTTCCTGGCGCTGCGCAACCCGGCCGACATCGGGCTGCCGGACCAGGCGCTGTTCCCCACGCCCAGCCGCGTGCTCAACCCGCGCCGCGAGCTGTCGCCCGACGAACGGCTTGCCCTGCAGCGCCCGGAGAACGACGCCTACGCCGGCATCGACACCGACGCACTGGCCGGGCGCGGGCGCAGTGCCGCCGCGACAGTGCCACTGCCCAGCAGCGCCCCGCGCCGCGCTGCACCGCGCGCGGACCGGGGCATTGAAATCATCCGTGGTGACATTTCCTCCCATAGCGGGTCGCGTTGAGCCCATGCCGAGACAGCCCATGACCGAACGCCCCACCCTCGCGCGCCGCCTCTCCCACGCCCTGCCGCGCTGCCTGCTGGCCGGCGTGTTGATCGGCAGCCCGCTGCTGGCCAGCGCCGAGGCGGAGCTGGTGCTGCAGACCCGCGAGCAGCGCCCGTGGTCACTGCCTGCCAACCTGGAGCGGGTGGCCATTGCCGACCCCAGCGTGGCCGACGTGGTGATGCTGCGTGGCCGCGAGGCGCTGCTGGTCGGCAAGGCGCCCGGCAGCACCACCCTGCTGCTGTGGCGTAATGGCAACCGCGAGCCGGAACGGCTGCAGGTGGAAGTACGCAGCGCCGTCCAGGGTGCAGTGAGCGCACAGGGCGGTGGCACCGAGCTGATCGTGCAGGACGGTCAAGGCCTGCTGCAGGGCCTGAGCCCCTCGCTGCTGGACCACCAGAACAGCGTCAAGGCGGCGGCGATGGCGGTCGGCAAAGACGGTCAGCTGGCCGATGTCTCCACCATCGCCAGTGGCGGCGTGGTCCAGGTCGAGGTGAAGATCGTCGAGTTCAACAAGTCGGTGCTGCGCCAGATCGGCATGAGCTTCGGCAACAAGAATTTCAACCGCAACAACGGCTTCTACTACGGCATCACCCGGCCGGGCGCGACCCTGCCCGGCGTGTTGCCGGCAGGCGAATCGGCCGGCCCGGACGACGTCATCATCACCAACCCGCTTTCCTCGGCGTTCGGGCTGGTGTTCAAATCCCTCACCCACGGCTGGGACGCGAACATCGACCTGCTGCAGAGCAACGGCATGGCCCGGGTGCTGGCCGAGCCGACCCTGGTCGCGTTGTCCGGGCAGAGCGCGAGCTTCCTGGCCGGTGGCGAACTGCCGATCCTGGAGCCGCAGGGCCTGGGCACCACCACGGTGACGTTCAAGCCCTTCGGCATCGGCCTGACCGTGACGCCGACCGTGCTCGGGCCGAACCGCATCGCGCTGAAAGTCGCCCCGGAAGCCAGCGATCTCAACTACGCCGCCGGCATCACCTACAACGACGTGCAGGTGCCGTCGATCACCACGCGCCGCGCGGACACCACGGTCGAGCTGGGCGACGGCGAAACCTTCGTGATCGGCGGGCTGGTCAGCAACAACGTCAGCTCCAACGTGGACAAGGTGCCGCTGCTCGGCGATCTGCCGATCATCGGCTCGTTCTTCCGCACCCTCAACTACAAGAAGGAAGAGAAGGAACTGGTCATCATCGTCACGCCACGGCTGGTGCAGCCGCTGGCCCAGGGCACCGAAGTGCCGCTGCCGGGCCAGCGCGAGGCATCGCCGAACCTGCCGGTATGGGGTGCTTGGCTGCTGAGCCCGGCCTCCTCGGACCAGCTGCCCGGCTTCTCGCGCTGAGCCCAATGCCAGGAACCCGCCCCTCATGTCCGCCACTCTGCAACTGGTCCAACCACGGGATGCTTCGATGAAGCTCGTGCTGTTTGCACCGGACCGCGAACTCGCCACCCTGCTCTCGGCGTTGCTGCCGTCGCTGGGCGTGGTGCAGTGGCTGGACAGCGCCGCACCGGCCTCGGCGCTGGAGCCGCTGCGCGACACCGGCTGCGTGGTACTGCTGGACTATCGGCACGAGCAGGCGGCGTTCTCCACAGCGTTGACCCGGCAACTGCAGGCGCAGGCGCCAGAGCTGCCGCTGGTGGCGATCGGCTCGACCCAGGCCGACCACATGGATGGCGTCGTGGCTGCGCTGCGCGCCGGGTTGCGCGATCTGCTCGATCTGGACAGCGCGCCGCAGGAGATGGAGGCGGTGTTGCGCCGTGCTGCCTCACTCGCCGTGCAGGGCCGCAGCAGCGTTCCGGCCACGCCATCGGCACGTGCACGCATGGTCCTGTTGCTGGGCGTGCGGCCTGGCGTAGGCAGCAGCACCCTGGCGGCGCACCTGGGGGTGCTCGCCCAGCAGACTGCCACGGCCCATCGGGCTGCCCCGGCAGAGACGGCGCCCGCCGGTGCGCAGACCCTGCTGCTGGATCTGGGCCAGCCCACCGGCGATCTGACGCTGTACCTCAATGTGGACCCCACCTTCCATTTCGACGATGCGTTGCGCAATGCCGGGCGTATCGATGCGACGCTGGCACGCACCGCGCTGGCGCATCACCCCAGTGGCGTCACCCTGCTCGGCCAGCCGCCGGGCATGGAAGGCGCCACGCTTGCGGACCCGGGCATGCTGATGCAGCGCCTGCGCAGTGTCTTCCACACCGTGCTGTGCGATCTCGGCGGTGTTCCGCTGCGCCAGTTGCCGGTGTCGCTGCTCAACAGCGCCGATGAGATCTGGCTGATCGCCGACCAGGCGATCGGCACCCTCGTCTCGCTGGACCAGATGCTCCGTCATCTCACCCAGGTAGGGGCACGCGATGCCCGCGTGCAGCTGATCATCAACCGCCACGACGATGCCAGTGGACTGAGCCCGGCGCAGATCGCCACCCGCTTCGAGCTGCCCCTGTTGGCAGTGTTGCCGGATCGTCCCACACTGCGCTCCAGTGCCAGCCATGGCCGCCTGCTGCTGCAGGATGCGCCACGCGACCCGTATGTGCGTGCCCTTGCCCCGCTGTTGTCGCACCTGGATCCGACGGCCCCCGCGCCGGCCAGGGGCTGGCGGGAACACCTCGCCCTTCGCCTGAGTGGTTCCCCATGGAAGACAAAGTGACCCCGTTCCCGACTGCTACCACTGCCCGCGCCGACGCCGGCACCGAGGCCGAGCACGGCGTGCAGCCGTTCGAGCAGTCCGAGCAGTACCAGAAGGTGCTGATCGCCGCACATGAGCATCTTCTCAACAGCATCGAGGACGAGCGCATCGATATCGATGCGTGGGCCCCGGACACCGTGTCGCGCTACGTGCACGCGCAGACCGCCGGCTTCGTCCACGAATGGCGGATCCCGATCAACGAAGCGGAGAAGGACATCGTCGCCACTGCGCTGGTCAAGGAACTGACCGGCTTCGGCCCGCTCGATGACCTGCTGCATGACCCGGAGATCGAGGACATCCTGATCAACGGCTACAAGGACATCCACGTCTCCCAGGGCGGCATGCTCAAGCGGGCGCCGCAGCGTTTCAGCGATGACAGCCACCTGCTGCGGATCCTGCGCCGGATCCTGGCCCCGCTCGGGCGCCGCCTGGACGAATCCAACCCGATGGTGGATGCGCGCCTGCCCAACGGCGGCCGCCTCAATGCCATCATCTCGCCGTTGGCCGTGGATGGGCCGATGGTCTCGATCCGCAAGTTCCGCAAGGACCCGTTCACCCCCGATGAACTGCTGCGCATGGGCACGTTCGACCGGCCGATGCAGGCGCTGCTGCATGCGATGGTCCTGGGGCGCTGCAACATCCTGGTGTCCGGCGGCACCAGTTCGGGCAAGACCTCGCTGCTCAATGCACTGGCCAATTACATTCCGGCCAACGAACGCGTGATCACCGTTGAAGACACTGCCGAGCTTTCGCTCAACCATCCACACGTGGTGCGCCTGGAAAGCCGGATCGGCGGCGCGGACGGCAACGGCGCGATCAGCATCCGCGACCTGGTCCGCAACAGCCTGCGCATGCGCCCGGACCGGATCGTGGTCGGCGAAGTGCGCGGCGCCGAAGTGCTGGAAATGCTGCAGGCGATGAACACCGGCCATGACGGCTCGATGGCCACCATCCACGCCAATTCGCCGCGCGACTGCCTGTACCGCATCGAGATGCTCGCCGGTTTCGCCGGCTTCCAGGGCAGCGAGGACAGTCTGCGCCGGCAGATCGCCAGCGCCATTGATTTCATCGTGCAGATCTCGCGACTGGGCAGCGGCCGCCGCGTGCTCATCTCGATCACGGAAATCACCGGCGTCACCGACAACATGATCGCCACCCAGGAGATGTTCCGTCACGAAGTGCAGATCGACGCCGATGGCAACGAGTACGACCGTTGGGTCGGGCTTGGCTTCCAGCCACACTCGCACAAGCTCGAACCGTTCCGCCGGCAGCTGCGCGAAGCACTGGGCGGAGGCTTCTGAGCATGGCCTTCGTCCTGCTCCTGTGCAGTGCGGCACTGGTGCTGATCGCCCTGGCCGTGGAGCTGTGGGGCGGCGCGGCCGCACGCGAGCAACGCCGGTTGTCATTGCAGCACGCCGAGCAGCGGCTGGCGCGTCCGGACACCTCGCCGCGCCTGGCAGGCATGGGTGACAGCCCGGGGCCGATGCCGGTGAGCACGGCACCGGCGGGGCTGCCGTGGGACGCGTTGATGCAGCGCGCTGCGCTGCCCACCGGTTGGCGGGTACCGCTGCTCATCCTCGCCGCCGCGGCGCTGCTGGCCTGGATCGCCAGTGCACGCCTCGGCACGGTGTGGGCCGCGCCGATCATCCTGGTACTGAGCGCTCTGGCAGCCTGGTTCTGGGTATCGCGCCGCATCAACCGGCTGCAGACCAAGCTGTTGCGCCAGCTGCCGGACTTCCTCGACAACCTGGTGCGCCTGGCCGGTCTCGGCAACAGCCTGCAGATGGCCTTCCAGACATCGGCCGCGCAGATGCCGATGCCGCTGCGGGGCCTGCTCGATGCCACCCTGTCCTACACCCGCAGCGGCCTGGACCTGGACCGCGCCCTGGCGCAGGCCGCCCAGCCCTATCGGCTGGAAGCCTTGAATGTGCTCTCGGTGGTGCTGGGCGTCAGCGTGCGGATCGGCGGGCGCGCCGATCAGATCCTGCAACGCATGGCCGATTTCATGCGCGATCTGGATCAGGCCCAGCAGGAACTGATGGCCACCACCTCCGAGACCCGGATGTCGGCCTGGGTACTCGGTCTGCTGCCACCGATCAGTGCCGTCCTGATGGCGATCACCAGCCCGGATTTCTTCCAGCCGATCATCCACGAGCCGCTCGGCCACAAGCTGTTGCTGTGGGCATTGGGGCTGGAACTGATCGGCGGCTTCCTGCTGTACCGGCTGGCCAAATCCCTATGAGTGCCTGCCTGCGCGTCCAGATCGGAGGCCCGCATGACCAGTAGCAGCTGGTGGATCGCCACGTTGTTGGTGCTCGCCGCCGGCGTGGCGCTGCTGGGGGTGCGTGGCTGGGTGCTGAGCGGGCGCGAACAGCGCCACCAGGATGCGTTGCAGGCCGCATTGCGGCCGCGCGATGTGGCGGGCACGCCGGCCGCACCACCTCCGCCGGCGGTGAGCCTGCGCCAGCGCTGGCTCAAGGGTGTCGCCGCGTTCGGCCAGCGCTTCAACGGCGGGCGTATCGAAGCGGCGCTGCTGGCTCCGGAAGACCGGCTACTGCTTGATCAGGCCGGATGGAACACCCACGCCGGCACCGCGATCTTCCTCGGCCTGCGCCTGTTGATCGCGGTCGCCACTCTGGCCTTGGTGCTGGCCTTCAACCACAGCACCGGCTTCAGCCGCGCGATGGTGATCTTCGGCGCGCTGGCCTTTGGCATCCTGCTGCCTAAGTTCGCCCTGCGCGCGTGGGCGATGCGCCTGCGCAAGCAGGTCTCCGCCGAGCTGCCGCTGCTGATCGACCTGTTGCGGCTGCTGCAGGGCGTGGGCTTCAGCATGGACCAGAGCCTGCAGACCCTCGGCGACAAACTGCGCAACGCGGTCCCGGTGCTGGGCCGGGAGATCCACCAAGCCAACATCGCCTACATGCATGGACGCAGCCGGGAGCAGTCACTGCGCCGCCTCAGCGAATCCTTCGATGACGAAGACCTGCGCAGCCTGGTGCAACTGATCCTGCAGGTCCATGCCCATGGCGGCGCGGTGCAGGAACCGCTGCGCCAGTTCAGCCTGCGCCTGCGCGAGCAGCGCCGTTCCACGCTCAAGGAGAAGGTCGGCAAGCTCTCGGTGAAGATGACCGTGGTGATGATGTTGACGTTGTTGCCGGCGTTGATGCTGGTGCTGGCCGGTCCGGCCATCATCGCCCTCGCCTCCGCCCTGACCAAACTGGATTGAACGCCATGCGCCACGCCGTGCTTCCCCGCCTCTGCCTGCTGCTCGCCGCGACGGCGCTCTGCGCGGCCTGTTCGAACGTGCGCAACGGTTATCGCCAGGACCCGATGGCGCTGGCCTCGCCCGAGGTGGCGCCGCAGGACGACAAGCAGCTGTACGTCGAGCTGATCTCCAAAATGCAGCAGCAGGGCGCCTTCTACGCCTCGCTGGCGCATGTGGAGGCATATCGCCAGCGCTATGGCGACAGCCCGCAGCTGCGCCTGTTGAATGCCGATGCGCTGCGCGAAACCGGGCAGCGTGAAGCCGCACTGACCATGTACGGCAGCCTCACCAGTGGCCCGCAGGCGGCCGCGGCCTGGCACGGCATCGGGCTGATCGCCGCCCGCGACGGCGACGCGGTACGCGCCGAGCAGTCACTGGCCAAGGCGGCGCAACTGCAGCCGTTGAACACCGGCTACCTGGGTGATCTCGGCTTTGCCCGCCTGCGCGCCGGTGACTGGGCCCGCGCACAGGAGCCGCTGGCCAAGGCCGCCGAGTTGTCCCCGGGCAGCGCGAAAGCCAACGCCAATCTGGCGGTGTGGGCACTACTGCGCGGCCAGAACGAGATGGCCGAGACGATCATGCGCAATGCTCGCCTGACCGACGGTGCGCAGGCAGAGGTGCGCCGCCTGGCCGAGCAACTGCGCCAGCAGGCGACACCCGCACCGTCCGTGCAACGCGCGCCTGCCAGCGTCGCGGCGGCGCCCGCCGTGCCCGGGCCCGGGTACGGCGCCCTGCCTGCGCCGCACCCCGCTGCCCCGCGTCCAGCCCCACGCCACGTGGCGGTGGATACCGATCGCCGCACCAGTGCCGATGCGCGCCTTGCGCCATCGATGCTGGAACGCTTCAGCACGCCCTCTCCTGCCAGCGAGACCACGCCATGAGCCAGCTGCGTCGCCTACCTGTTCCGCTCCTGCACGCTGGCCTGCTGCTGATGCTGGTGACCTGGGCGGTGCCCGTGATCGCGCAGCAGGCACCGCTCACCGGGCAGATGCTGGGCAGGCAGGATGCCCCCACGGCCGTCGCCACGCCGCTGCCCCCGCCCGCGCCCGCGCCCGCGCCCATTGAGCGCGTTGAGCCCGTACCGGCTTACGTGCAGCGTTCGCCGGCATCCGCAGCCGCCACAGCTGCCGAGCGCTACACGCCACCCGCACCGCCACCGCGCGGCGAGATCGGCCAGACCACCCGCGACCTGCTGCGCATGCAGGCCCAGGGCACCCATGCCGGGGCACGGCTGCCGATCCTGGGTGACCAGGCCGCCGCCAGCTACGCGCGCTACCTCAAGAGCTTCGAGCACGAGATTCCCGAGTTCCTCAAGACCAGCGTCAAGAAGGACGTCGCGGACACCAACTAAGGAGGGCAAGGCCATGCACCACTCCAGCGCCTACGCACCCCGGCCGTCCCGACGGCGGCTGCGCGGCGGGATGTCGGTCACCATGATGCTGGTGCTGCTTGGCCTGGTCGGCATGCTCGGCCTGGTCGAAGTGGGCTATCTGTACTGGGCCAAGCGCGATGCGCAGAAGGTGGTGGACCTGGCCTCGATGGCCGGCGCGCAGCGGCTGGACCTGTGCAATGCCAACCGCACGGACAACAGCGCCGCCCGCGGCAACGCGCAGAAGGACAACGGCTTCACCGGCACGCTGGCGATCCAGTGCGGCAACTGGAACCCGAGCCGCGGCGCGGACGATCATTTCAGCATGATCCTGGACGCGGCCAGCCCGCTCAACGCGGTCAAAGTGGTCGCGACGCGCTCGGTCGTGCCGTTCTTCGGCCAGAACACGCGCCTGCCCACGCTGCGTGCGGAGGCCGTGGCGACCCGCGCCCCGCCGATCGCGGTGTTCTCGGTGGGCTCGCAGTTGCTGCGGGTCAATGGCACGACGCCGTTGGGCAACGTGCTCAATCTGGTGGGTGTCAATCTGGACCGGACCACCCTGCTTGGCTATGACGGTTTGGCCCAGGCGAAGGTCAGCCCGGGCGGCCTGCTGCAGGCACTGGGAATTCCAGTCAACGCAAATATCGGCGTCGCCGAGTTCAACGCACTGCTGGCCGCCAACCGGGTCTCGCTCGGGCAGCTGCTGGATGCCACGGCCACCGTGCTGACCAACAGGGGTGTCGCCAACGTGGACCTGAGTGCACTGCGCGATGCACTCGCGGCAAAGCTCGATCTCAACCGACTCACTATCCAGCTGGGCAGCACCGATGCCGCGGGCGGCCTGTTTGCACACATCGTGGCTCCCGAAGGCCCGGCATCGCCGGCACTGCAGGCCGACGTCAGCGCATTGGACCTGATCACCACCAGCATCAGCATCGCCAACGGCGGCAACGGGGTCACGGTCAACAATCTGGACATCCTTGGCATGGTCAAAACGCAGGCGGCGATCATTGAACCGCCGTCCATCGCCATCGGCGGTGTCGGCACGCGCGCCTACAATGCGCAGGTCCGGCTGAAGATCAATATCGATACCGGCGGCCTGGCGCTGCTCGGCCCCATCCTCAATACGCTGGGCATCCGTCTGAACCTGCCGATCTATGCCGATGTGACCAACGCGATGGGCACGCTGGAAGCACTGAACTGTGGCGCCACCCCGCCAACGGCCACGGTGCGGGTGCAGTCGTCGCTGCTGCGCGCCTGCGTCGGCCGTGTGGATGCGGCCAGTCAGTTCTCGCAGCGCAACGTGTGCGATACCGGGCTGCAGAACGAGCAGCTGCTGACCCTGCTGGGGGCGCCGCTGGTCACCGACAAGATTTCCCTCACTGCGCTCACCCACGATGAAGCCATCACCCTGGCCGCCGGGGAAACCGCGTCCACTTACTTCAACCAGGCGCAGGTCGGATCGGCCGTCTCCGGCCTGGTGAGCGAGCTGCTGCGCGTTCTGAGCAACGTGGTCACCCCGGGCAAGCAGGGCACCACCGATGCTGCTATCGCCAATCGATTGGCGGACCAGTATCTCAAGGCGGCCAATCCAGGTAATGGGTTCTACGATGCCAAGAAGACCATCGAGCTGCTGCGCCATGGTGATCCGGTGCATGGCGTCGGTGCATTGGGCGACTGGACTGTACCCAATGGCGTGCCGTTCGCATGCGGGATTCTGTATCTCGATACCTGTTTCAAGGCGGGATCCGTCTGGGACGGCTACAACGCTACGGTCACCGGCGAAGGCATGGGAGCATTGAGCGGCCTGCTCGGCTCTCTGCTTGGCGGCTTGGTGATCAACCGCTGCAACAGCCTGCTCAGCAGCCTGCTCAACTACAACAACTGCGTGAAATCCAACCTGGCCTCCTACATGCAGACCCGGCCCGGCGGCCTGCAGGACCTCGGCGGCGGCACCGGGGTGACCGACCCCGGCACCGACCAGGTCCGCTGCAGCGGCCTGCTGTGCTTGGCACTGACCCCGGTGCTGGAGACCCTCAAGCCGCTCCTCAACGGCGTCGGCACCCTGCTCTCGCAGACCCTGGCCCAGATACTCGGGCTGGAGCTGGGCCGGACCGACGTGCACATGCAGTCCATCCAGTGCACCCCGGCGCAGTTGGTTTATTGACGCTGTGGCGAAGTGCAGACCACGCGATTGTGCGTGCTAGACTCCGGCGGGGACTTTACTTCACTGATAATCCACTCGTGGATGGCCTGAATATGCGAGAGAGAAAAGGGGTTGGTTCCATCGTCGCGCACGCGCTGACCGGTGGGATTGTGTTGCTGCTGACGTTGAGCGTCGTCCCGCAGGCCCTGGCCGCGCGCGCACCGCGTGCCGAGCCGGCCGTGGATGCCGCTGCGCGCCCGGCGCCGGTGGTCCGCAATACCGTGGATGAACTGCGCCAGCTGGTCGATTCCAAGCAGCTCACCGAGCTGCGCACCACCTATAACGGCAGTTATGGTGCCAGCCTGCTGTTCAATACCAGCACGCTGAACTATTACGTGGCGCTGTTCCACGAGAAGGATTTCTGGCGCGTGATCAAGACCGATTCGGTCGACAATGCCGAGAAGGTCTACCGCACATTCGTCGAGCAGACCGAGCAGCTGGCCCAGGTGTATATCGACACCACCCGCCTGCAGGCCGGCAAGCGCTATACCGAGAATCTGGTCGCTTACAACGAAGAGCGGTTGCGCAGCCTGCAGCAGGAAGCAGATCTCCAGCGCCAGCAGTCGTTGCAGGTCAGCGCTTCGCTGGAACAGGCCAAGCAGCAGGCGGTCAGCCTGAGCACGGACCTGCGCAGCAGCCACAGCGAACTGGACGCGCTCAACCAGCGCATCCAGACATTGCAGGCCCAGCAGCTGAACCCGGCACTATCGCTGCCCTCGGCCGAGACGGCCACGCCGGACCCTGCCCCGCAGGGCAACCCCGGCAACCCGTAACGGCATGACGCCCTGTAGTTGCAGGGCACGTGACAGACGGCGCCGAGGGTGCCGTCGTTCTTTCCGGTGCAGTACCCTTGGTGGCGCAGACGTACTGCGCATCAGCAAGGAGTGCACCATGCCCGTTCCACGCCCCCGTAGCGCCCTGTCCCGCGCGCGCGCCGCCCTGGTGTCCTCCCGCACACGGCTGGCCGCGGCCTTGGTTGCCGCGCTCGCCCTGCCGGTCGCCGCCCCTGCCGCCCCGGCCCCGCCCGCATCGCCGCCACTGTCGGCCGAAGCGTCCGATCCCAGGCGGCTGGGCTGGATGCAGGGCGCGCCGCCGCCGGAAGACAAGCGCATCCGTTACACGGATGACGACTATTTCAGCTTCCCCAAGCTGCGCTGGACGGCCTGCCATTTCCGCCAGTTGATGCCCACCGTGGGCGTCAGCCGGGGACCGGGTGCCGCGCATGACCTGCCGCGTCGGCTGGATGCCGCGATCGACGCGCTGTCGTTCACGCCCACCGGCACCAACCGTCAGATGACCTGGGCACAGTCGCTATTGGCCAACTACACCGACGGCATCGTGGTGCTGCACGACGGGGTGGTGGTCTACGAACGTTACAGCGGCTGCCTGGACGAGCACGGCCAGCACGGTGCGATGTCCGTCAGCAAGTCGATGACCGGCCTGCTCGGCGAGATGCTGGTCGCCGAGGGGGTGATCGATGAAACCCAGCGCGTCAGCGCGATTGTTCCCGAGCTGAAGGACAGTGCGTTCGGCGATGCCACGGTCAAGCAGGTACTGGAGATGACCACGGCACTGAGCTACAGCGAAGACTACGCCGACCCCAACGCCGAGGTCTGGGCGTTTTCCGCCGCGGGCAGCACCCTGCCCCCTGCCCCCGGCTACACCGGGCCGCGCAGCTATTACGATTACCTGCAGACCGTGCAGAAGCAGGGCCGCCACGGCGAGGCGTTCGGCTACAAAACGATCAATACGGACGCGCTGGGCTGGATCATCGCCCGGCGTACGGGGCAGTCGGTTGCACAGGTGCTGCAATCGCGGATCTGGCAACGCCTTGGCGCCGAGCAGGACGCGTACTACACCGTTGATTCCACCGGCACGCCGTTTGCGGGCGGCGGCTTCAATGCCGGCCTGCGTGATCTGGCCCGCGTCGGCCAGCTGCTGCTTGACGATGGCAAGATCAACGGCCAGCCCATCGTGCCCGCCGCCGCGATCGCCCGTATCCGCGCTGGCGGCAACAAGCAGGCCTTCGCCAAGGCCGGCTATCCCCAGCTGCCGGGCTGGAGCTATCGCGGCATGTGGTGGATATCGCACAACGACCATGGCGCCTACATGGCGCGCGGCGTGCACGGCCAGGCGCTGTACATCGATCCCACCGCACGCGTGGTGATCGCGCGGTTCGGCTCGCACCCGGTGGCCGGCAACAGCGCCAATGACCCGACCACCCTGCCGGCGTTCGATGCCGTGGCGCGCTATCTGATGGACCGCCACTGACGGCAGTGACTGCCGACGATGCCTGCACCTCATCGGCAGGCATCGTGCACCAGGTCATCCATCCGCCGGCTCAGTGCCAGGCTCGGGCGGTCACCCGCCTTTGCGTAGGTTGCCTCGCGCTGGCGGCGCGCGGCATCGCACCGGAGCGGATCGGCATGCACCGAGATCACTGCGCCCCGGAAGGCGGGTGCCGGCCGCACGTTGCGGCGCGGCGACCGGCGCGGGCGCGCCGGTGCGGTCTCTGCGCGCCTTTTGGCCTTGAGCTCCTGGCGAAGTGATTCGATGTACAACGCATTGGCGCGCGTATCCACAGGCGGCGGCATGTCACGGATGCGCTCGGTCCGGCCGCTGCACGGCGTGGACTGGTACTGACGGCTGCCTTCCACGACACAGGTGTGCACCTGCCGCGGAGAAGCCTCGCTCGCTGCAGCGCTCATCATGATGGCCAACATCCACACAGGCATGGCTCAGCTCCCTCCAGGAGGCTGCAGCATCTCCCCGGCCCATCATCCCCGGCCGTGACCTGCCGCACGCTGGACGCGCGACGCGGATGATCCCGACACGGAGTCAGTGCTACGCCCTACCCCGATCCTACGGCGTGGCGCCCACGTGCAGCTCGAGCACCTCATCGCCCAGCGCATCGATCTCGCCGGTCGGCCGCCAGCCGAGATAACGATAGAACCCGTGCGAGCGCACCGCCGGATCCGCTGCACACCCCAGGATCAGCCGCGTATGGCCCGCCTCGACCAGATCGGCGATGGCCAGATCCAGCAAGTGCCGACCGATGCCCCGCCCTTCATAGGCCGGCAGCAACGCCAGGACCACGATCTCGCCGCCTTCGCGATCGCCAAAGCAATAGCCGACCATCCGCCCGTCTTCGAGTGCGATATGCCCCGGCAATGCATCGTCACGGATACCGGCCGCCCAGCTGTCTTCGGTGATGCCCAGTTCGGCCAGCTGAGCGGCGGAGAAGGCGTTCTCGCGGGTGCGTCCGCGCAGATCGATGCAGGCAGCGGCGTCGTCTGGCAGCGCACGGCGGTAGTGAAGGTGATTTACCATGGCGCATGGATTGCAGTGAGTTTCAGGCGGTGAGCATACGCGAGCGCCGCCCTTCCGGCCGCATTGCCTCGGATAATGACGTCTGGCGCGACCCCCGGCTGTCCTGGGTTGAGTCACGCCGCGCGTGCAACAGCCGGGCCTGTTACCGCCCGCACAGTCATCCAACCTGGTCGATCGGCGCCGTGGACGCGGGTGAGAGCATTTTCAGCGGCGCGCCTGGCGGACAGCACCGCCTTCAACCAGGCACCTTGGTCATCGTGCCGGCGCACCGTGTACACGCCTGCAATCCGGCGCCCAACACCGCCTGGAGCTATCAGATGCTGCATCTGGATGCGGCATGGGTGGCGGCAGTCACAGAAGACATGCAATCCATCGACAAAAGCGCCCCAACGGCGCCGCTGATCCGGATCGACCGCAGCCTTGCGCGCTACCGGACGTTCTGCGACATGAATGCCCTGCTGTTCTCCGGTGCCGATCCCGGAGAAAAAGAAGCAGCTATCGTCGCTTTCATCGACGATCTCGACGTCACTGCCGGGGCGCCGGTTCCCGCCCCGGACGCAAGCGCAGCGCAACACCGGCGACTGCAGCCAGCACTCGCCCTGCTGGATGCCGCGCCGATGTCGAGCGTATCGCTGGCCGATCTGGCCACATGCACGGGGATGGACCGCTACGCGATGATCCGGGCGTTTCGCAAGGCCACGGGGCTGACGCCACATGCCTGGCAGCTCAATCGGCGGATCAATCTCGCCCGCGAGCGCCTTGCTCAAGGGCAACCGCTGGCCGAGGTCGCACACGCGCTCGGCTTTGCAGACCAGAGCCATTTCCAGCGCCTGTTCAAGGCTCACGCCGGTATTACGCCAGGCCGTTATCGCCGCTGAGTACTACGCAATATCGTGCAATACATCAACCCGCAACACCGGCACAGTCAGGCGCCCCGTTGAAGCCTGCCTACCCCCCATGGAACAGTTTCTGCTCGTTGCTGCCGTGCACTTTCTGGCGTTGCTGTCGCCCGGGCCGGACTTCTTTCTGATCACCCGCACCGCAATCCGTCAGGGCTGGCGTGTTGCAAGCGGCGCCTGCATCGGGGTCGCACTGGCCAATGGGGCCTATATTGCGCTGGCATTCTTCGGCGTCGCGGGGCTGCAGGCGGGCAGCGCGCTGTTTCAGGTGATCCAGATAGCGGGCTGCGCTTTCCTGCTCTACATCGGCCTGCTGTTCCTGCGCCATGCCGGGACCGCCTCACTGCGTCTGCCGGGTGAGCAACCGGCCCAGCTGTCCCGCCTGGCACAGCGTTCGGCGTGGTTCCGAGCCCTCGGACTGGGCGCCACCTCCGCCCTGCTCAATCCCAAGAACGCCTTGTTCTACGCCAGCTTGGCGGCCATGTTGAGTGGGCCGGACACTACCGCCGGAACACGGCTGTTCTATGCGGTGTGGATGTTCGCGGTGGTGCTCGGCTGGGACCTGTTGATGGCCGGTATGGTTGGGCGCGCGGCAGCGATGGGCCGATTCAACGCAGCGCTGCCGTGGATCGAGCGCCTGTCTGGCGTGCTGCTGATCATCCTGGCACTGGCGGTATTGGGCGCGATGGTGATCTGAGCAGCTTCGACGCCTGTGACCCAGACGCAGCGGGCCCGGCATTGCCG